>DAHVRS010000181.1 GCA_027322375.1 Brachybacterium sp.
TCCTGCCCGGCATCGCGGACACGCCCTTCGCGGCCCTGCTGGCCGCGCGCACCGCCACGCGCGTGGAGCCCGGCCGCACCCGGGAGTTCCTGGCTGCTCAGTCCACCCGCGCGCTCGATGCGGCTCTCGTCCTCGACGAGGCCCTCGAGCCCGCCGTCCTCAGTGATCTCGTGAGCGTGCTCGAGCGGCTGGGCCTGCGCACGCTGGGCGCATTCGCGGACCTCGACCCGGCGGACGTCGGCACCCGTTTCGGGCCACTGGGCCTGCGGCTGCGCGACCAGGCCCGAGGCCGGGGGCACCGCGGCCTGCGCGACCACAGCCGCGCGGAGGACCTCCTCGTCGAGACGCACCTGGATCCGCCCACTCCGCGCACCGACGTCCTCGCGTTCCGGGCCCGGGCCGCCGCCGCTCAGCTCTTCGCGGAGGTCCGCCGTCGCGCGCTCGTCTGCACGCAGGTGACGATCCGCCTCACCGCGACAGGCGGGCAGGTGAGCGAGCGGACATGGCGTCTCGAGGACATGACGGACAACCGCGTCGCGGACCGGGCTCGCTGGCAGGCGGAGGGCTGGCTGGCGGCGACTCCGACCACGCGGCGCACCTCGGGGCAGGTCACGAACCCAGCCACGGCCTCGGCCTCGGATCCGACACCGTCCCCGGACCCGGACGAGGGCATCGCCCTCCTCACTCTCCTCGCGGCCGAGCTCGCCACGCCGCTCGCCACCCAGCGCAGCCTCCTGGACCGCAGCAGCGGCGCGGTGGCTCACAGCCTCGAGCGCGTGCAGGGCCTCTTCGGCCTCGACGCGGTCCTGGTCCCCGGCCTGCAGGGTGGGCGGGACCCGCAGGAGACGAACCTCTGGACGGCCTGGCAGCAGGCCCCGCACCCGGACCGCGACCCCGAGGCCCCCTGGCCCGGTGCGATCCCCGCGCCGCACCCCATCCGCGTCCTCCGCACCCCGGTGGAGCTGCTCGACGCCGCGGGCGGGCCTGTCATCGCCCGCTCCACGGGCCTGGACTCCGCGCCCGCCACCCTGCGGATCCCCGGGGCGAGCACCCACCGGATCGTCGACCACTCGTCGCCGTGGCCGGTCGAGACCGGCTGGTGGGATCCCGCCGTCCGGCAGCGGCGGGTGCGCCTCCAGGTGCTCGCGGAGGACGGCGCGGCCTTCCTCCTCTGCCGCGAGGACGGGCAGTGGCGGCTCGTGGGGGAGTACGCGTGAGGAGGCCACGCGCATGAGCGGCTTCAACCCGCGGACCCCCTGGTCGGAGCTCGAGCGTCGACTCTCCGACCGTGCAGCACCCGCCGACCGGCCGGTCTCGGTCGGCTCCTGGGGCCGTCCCTCCCGGATCGTGCCGGCCGCCGCAGAATCGGCAGCCGACGGCCCTGCAGCCACCGCGCGCGTCCCCGCGGGGACGCCGTATGCGGAGCTGCACGTCCATTCGGACTTCAGCTTCCTCGACGGCGCCTCGGAACCGGAGGAGCTCGTGGAGACCGCCGTCGAGGCCGGACTGGCCGGGCTGGCGCTCACCGATCACAACGGCCTCTACGGCGCGCCCCGCTTCGCCGCAGCCGCTGCTGAATCGGGCCTGCCCACCGTGTTCGGCTCAGAGCTGTCGATCGGGCTCACCGAGCGCATCCCCGGCCAGGTCGACCCGGACGCGGAGCACCTCCTCGTGCTGGCCCGCGGGGTCGAGGGCTACCGGCGCCTGTCCGCGGCCATCACCCGCGCGAACCTGCGCGGGGAGAAGAACCGCCCGGTCTTCGACGCGGAGGAGCTGCACGAGGAGGCCCGCACCTCGGGAGCGTGGCAGCTGCTGACGGGCTGCCGGAAGGGACCACTCGCCCGGGCGCTCGCGGACCCGCAGGACCCGGACGGGGGACTCACCGCGCTGCGCCGTCTGCGCGACGCGGTCGGTGCGGACAACCTCGCGGTCGAGCTCACCCGCCACGGCCTGCCGGACGACGATGAGCGCATCCGCCACCTCCTCGACCTCGCCGAGCGCACCGGCCTGCCCGCGGTCGCGACGAACGCGGTGCACTACGCCACCCGCGCCCGCCATCGCGACGCCCAGGTGCGCGCCGCCGTGCGCTCCCGGCGCAGCCTCGACGCGATGGCGGGCTGGCTGCCGCCCACGGCCTCGGCCCGCATCCACACGGGCGATGAGATGCTCGCGCGCTTCCCCCGGGAGGCCGTCGCGCAGTCGGTGCGCATCAGCGCCGAGGCCGCCTTCAGTCTCCGTGCCGCCGCACCCCGCCTGCCAGCCGCGCCCCTTCCGGAGGACCGCAGCGAGTCCACCCACCTCCACGAGCTGGTCACCGCGGGCGCGCTGCACCGCTACGGCTCCCGGGCGAAGTCGCCGGAGGCATGGGCACAGATCGACCGCGAGCTGCAGACGATCGAGGGGATGGGGTTCTGCGGCTACTTCCTCATCGTGCAGGACATCGCCCGGTACTGCCGCGACCACGACATCTTCTGCCAGGGGCGGGGGTCGGCTGCGAACTCGGCGGTCTGCTACGTCCTGGGCATCACCGCGGTGGACGCGGTGCGGTTCGGTCTCCTGTTCGACCGCTTCCTCACCCCGGACCGTGCGGGCTACCCGGACATCGACATCGATATCGAGTCCGGACGCCGCGAGGAGGTCATCCAGTACGTCTACGGGCGCTACGGGCGCGACCGGGCGGCCCAGGTGGCGAACGTCATCACGTACCGGGCGAAGTCGGCAGTCCGCGATGCGGCCGCGGCGCTGGGCTACAGCCCGGGCCAGCAGGACGCGTTCTCGAAGGGGCTCCACCGCTGGGGGAGCCTCCCCTCTGCCGAGGACAGCGGCGTGCCGGCACCGGTCCTCACCGCGGCCTCGGGCCTCCTCGACACGCCCCGGCACCTGGGTATCCACTCCGGCGGCATGATCCTCGCGGACCGGCCGATCGGCGAGCTCGTCCCGATCGAGCCCGCCACGATGGAGGACCGCACCGTCGTCCAGTGGGACAAGGACGACTGCGCCGCGATGGACCTCGTGAAGTTCGATCTGCTGGGGCTCGGCATGCTGACGGCGCTGCACGAGATGGTCGACCTCATCGCCCGGCACACGGGGGAGCGGATCGACCGCGCCGCGCTCCCGCAGGAGGACCCGGCCGTCTTCGACATGCTGTGCGCCGCGGACGCGGTGGGGGTCTTCCAGGTCGAGTCCCGCGCCCAGATCGGCACGCTGCCGCGGCTGGCTCCCCGCAGCTTCT
>DAHVRS010000184.1 GCA_027322375.1 Brachybacterium sp.
TCCTGCCCCTGCTGCTGCTCGTGCTCCTGCCGGGCCTGCTCGGGGCACGCCGCTGGAGCGTGCGCGAGGTGGGGTGAGACATCTTCGGCCCCTAGGATGGCCGAGCCCGCGCCGCCGCGACCCGTCCGGACAAGGAACCCCCTGCATGAGCTCCACCCCTCGCCCCCGCCTGCTCGCTCGCCTCGCGGCCGCCTCCGCCGCGGCGATGCTGGCCCTCAGCGGCTGCACCCTCCTGGACGGCGGCGGCTCCGGCGATGCGCCCGCCGACGACGGCGGGACAGGTGGCGGCGCCACGGCGGACACCGCCGGGCAGCCCGGGCTCCAGGAGCTCGGCGACTCCCACGCCGACGACCTGCCCACCGATCCCGCCGAGGACCCCGCCTATGCGGCGTTCTACGACCAGCGCATCCAGTGGGGCGTCTGCGAGGACGTGCGCAGCGCGGACATCTCCTGCGGCACCATCACCGTGCCGATCGCCTGGGATGACCCCGAGGGGGAGACGATCGAGCTCGCCGTGGCGAGCGTGGAGGCGAGCGGGAAGGGCGGCCGCTCACTGGTCACGAACCCCGGCGGCCCCGGCGGCTCCGGCATCAACTTCCTCGAGTACCTGCCCTACGCGATCGCGCCCGAGGTCCGCCAGGCCTTCGACATCGTCAGCTTCGACCCGCGCGGCGTGGGCCGCTCCGCCCCCGTGGAGTGCCTCGACGATGAGGAGATCGACGAGCTGCGCGCCGCGACCGCGGAGGCCGGCTCCGCCGAGGCCGACGAGCTCTCCGCCGAATGGTCCACCCGCCTCGCCGAGTCCTGCGAGCAGACCTCCGGGGAGATCCTTCCCTATCTCGACACCTGGTCCTCCGCCCGCGACATGGACGTGCTGCGCGCGGCCGTGGGCGCGGAGGAGCTGGACTACCTCGGCTTCTCCTACGGCACCTACCTCGGCTCGAGCTACGCCGAGCTGTACCCCGACCGCGTGGGCCGCTTCGTGCTCGACGGCGCGATGGACCCGACCCTCACCATGGACGAGCTGGGTGCCGGACAGGCCGAGGGCTTCGACAAGGCCGCCCGCGCCTTCCTCTCCGACTGCCTCGCCTCCGGCGACGACTGCCCCTTCAAGGGCACCGAGGACGAGGCCGTCGAGCAGCTGATCAGCTTCTTCGACTCCGTCGACGCCCACCCGCTGCCCACCTCCGACCCGGACCGCCCGCTGACTGGCTCTCTCGCCCGCGCCGCCGTCCTCTCCCTGCTGTACGCGGACTCGAACTGGACCACCGGGTACGAGGCGCTCACCGACGCGATGAACGGCGACGGCGACCTGCTGCTGACGATCGCCGACCTCTCCGCCGAGCGGGAGGACGACGCCACCTACCGCACCAACTCGACCGTCGCGATCAGCGCGATCAACTGCCTGGACCATCCCGGCGCCACCGATGAGCAGTGGCTCGAGGACGAGGCCGAGCGCCTCGCGACCGACTACCCGATCTTCGGTGCGGACTTCGGCGGGAATGGCTGCCTGGACTGGCCGGTGCCGCCGCTGCGCGAGCCCGCGCCGATCGCCGCCGAGGGAGCCGGCCCGATCGTCGTCATCGGCACCACCGGCGACCCCGCCACCCCGTACGCCTGGGCGCAGAGCCTCGCCGACCAGCTCGATGATTCCGTGCTGCTGACCTTCGAGGGCAACGGCCACACCGCCTACGGCCGCTCGGGCGGCTGCATCGAGGGGCAGGTCAACGCGTTCCTCGTGGACGGGACCGTGCCGGAGGACGGTCTCACCTGCTGAGCGTGACAGGGATCGCGGCGTTCGGCTTTGCACACCGCGCCGCAGGTCACGTACAGTGATCCGGTCCGCTGCTCCGTGCAGCGACGCCGCCTTAGCTCAGTCGGTAGAGCGATTCACTCGTAATGAATAGGTCAGGAGTTCGATTCTCCTAGGCGGCTCCACGCTCCAGGCCCGGCCCTCCTCGCGAGGGCCGGGCCTGCGTCGTTTCCGGGATGTTCACATCCCAGACTCATCCGCTTCTTTGACTAAGTCCAGACAGCGGCTATGCTGGGGGCATGTCGACCCTCGAACACACCGCTGCCCTCAGGGGTGCCGGGCTGCGCGTGACCGCTCCGCGGCTCGCGACGCTCGCGGCGGCCGAGGCGCATCCCCACGCGGATGCGGAGACACTCGCCCGGGCCGTCCGCGAGAGCCTCGGGACCGTGTCCCGCCAGGCCGTCTACGACGTGCTCAATGCCCTGTCCGACGCCGGCCTGCTGCGCCGCGTGTCCGTCGGCGGGCGCAGCATGCGCTACGAGCTGCACCGGCACGATAACCACCACCACCTCGTCTGTCGCGCGTGCGGCCGGCTCGAGGATGTCTCCTGTGCGGTCGGGGAGGCCCCGTGCCTCCACCCGCACGAGGACCACGGCTTCGAGGTCGAGATGGCGGACGTCGTCTACCGGGGCCTGTGCTCGACCTGTCGGGCCGAGGCCACTGAGACTGCCACGTCCACTGAGACTGCCGGGTCCGGCGCGGCCGCCGCGCACCCCACCCCCTGATCTCGGGCCGGCTCTGCCGGTTCGTGTTCCCCTGTCCATCCACCATCATCAGAACTTTTCGTCACAACCTGTCAGAAAAGCTGACTTCCAGGAGGAGCTCATGACCTTCGATCCCACGATCCCGTCCACCACGGAGTCCGGTGCGCCGCGCGAGTCCGATGCGCACTCGCTGAGCATCGGCGCCGACGGCCCTCTGCTCCTGCACGACGTCGCCCTCGTCGAGAAGCTCGCCCGCTTCGACCGCGAGCGCGTCCCGGAGCGCAGCCCCCACGCGAAGGGCTCCGGCGCCTTCGGTGAGCTCGAGGTGACCGAGGACGTCTCGCAGTACACCAAGGCGGACCTCTTCCAGCCCGGTCGCAAGACCCCGCTGCTGCTGCGCTTCTCCACCGTCGCCGGTGAGCTCGGCTCGCCCGACACCTGGCGCGACGTGCGCGGCTTCGCGCTGAAGTTCTACACCCAGCAGGGCAACTACGACATCGTCGGCAACAACACCCCGATCTTCTTCCTGCGCGACCCGATGAAGTTCCCCGACTTCATCCACTCCCAGAAGCGCACCCCGGACTCCGGCCTGCGCGACGCCACCATGCAGTGGTACTTCTGGACGAACTCGCCCGAGTCCGCCCACCAGGTCACCTACCTCATGGGTCAGCGCGGTCTGCCCAAGACCTGGCGCCACATGAACGGCTACGGCTCGCACACCTACATGTGGGTCAACGAGTCCGGCGAGAAGTTCTGGGTCAAGTACCACTTCCACACCGACCAGGGCATGGAGTTCCTCTCCAACGAGGAGGCGGACCGCCTGGCCGGCACCGACGGCGACTACCACCGTCGTGACCTCTTCGAGGCGATCGAGCGCGGCGAGTTCCCGAGCTGGACCGTCTCCGTCCAGGTGATCCCCTACGCCGAGGCGAAGGACTACCGCTTCAACATCTTCGACCTCACCAAGACGGTGCCCCACGCGGACTACCCGCTGATCAAGGTCGGCAAGATCACCCTGAACAAGAACCCGAAGAACCACTTCGCGCAGATCGAGCAGGCTGCCTTCAGCCCCTCGAACACCGTGCCGGGCATCGGGCTCCCCCCGGACAAGATGCTGCTGGGCCGCTCGTTCTCCTACCCGGACGCGCAGCGTCACCGCATCGGCACGAACTTCAACCAGCTGCCGGTGAACCGGCCGATCGTGCCCGTGAACTCCTACGACAAGGAGGGGTTCATGCAGTTCCTGCACAGCGAGGACGCCCCGGTCTACGCGCCGAACTCCTTCGGCCGCGCCTACCAGGACGAGCAGGGCCCGGTCGACAACGGCTGGGAGGCGGACGGCGAGATGGTCCGCGCCGCCTACACCCTCCACAAGGACGACGGCGACTTCGTGCAGCCGGGCATCCTGGTGCGTGAGGTCTTCAACGACGAGCAGCGCGACAACCTCGTCGAGACCGTCTCCGGCGGCCTCACGGGCGTGGCTGAGCCCGTCCTCTCCCGTGCCTTCGAGTACTGGAAGAACGTGGACCAGACCATCGGTGAGCGCATCGAGGCGAAGGTCAAGGGCGCCTGAGTCCTTCCCCTTCGCATGAGGAAGCGGCCCGTCCCCGTCAGGGGGCGGGCCGCTTCTCTGTGGTGCGTGTGGTCAACTGCGTCAGACGACGAGCACCTCGCAGTCGGCGGAGAGCAGGAGCTTCTGCACGGTCAGGCCCAGCAGGTGGCGGGCGAGGTCCTGCTGGCGCCGGACACCGAGGACCAGCAGTTCGGCCTTCTCCTCCTCGACCACATCCAGCAGGACGTCGGCGATGTCGTCCTCGGTGGTCTCCTGGCGGAAGGCGACGCGCACGGTCGCGCCGCGCAGCTGATCGCGGGCGATCTCGAGCTGCTGCGAATCGGCATGGCGGGGATCATCGCCCGCGCCCTCGCGCAGCACGTTGACGACCACGAGCGGTCCACCCCGCTGCTCCGCCTCGTGCCGAGCTGCGGCCAGCGCCTTGAAACCCACCTCGGTGGGGATGAATCCGACGACGACGGCCATCTGCTCTCCTCGGGATGCTTCTCCGGGCGGCGGCCGCCGCACGGCGGCCTGGCCAGATCCTACTTGCCCGGGCCGGTGGCGCGGACGCCCGACGGCCCGATGCCGGCCCGATGCGGTCCTGACGCAAGCCCGCTCAGGCGCGGCGCTGGCCGGAGAGCTTCTGGATCTCGTCCATGATCCGCTCGTTCATGATGCGGCGACGCACGCCCTTGGACAGGCTCGGGTCGATGTCCTCGACGTGGATCGGGGTGCCGATCCGCACGGTCACCGCCCGGCGCTCCGGCAGGAGGCGGGAGAGCATGTGCTGGGTGTTCTTCAGACCGACGGGCACCACGGGGCAGCCCGTCTCGAGCGCG
>DAHVRS010000213.1 GCA_027322375.1 Brachybacterium sp.
GGTGCGCGAGCAGCCCTCCATGAGCGGTGCGAGCTTCGTCGAGGAGGTCACGATCGCCCAGCCCGTCGTCCTCGAGCCCGAGGGCGAGGTCCTCGCGACCGTCGCCGCCGTCGACCTCGGCATCAAGGGCGCCTCGCCGCGCAGCATGCTCGCTCGCGGCCTGCGCGTGCACCTCGTGCCCGCGACGACCAGCCTCGAGGATCTCCTCGCGATAGAGCCCGACGCCGTGTTCTTCTCCAACGGTCCGGGTGACCCCGCCGCCGCCACCGACCAGGTCGAGCTGCTGCGCGGCGTGCTCGACGCCGGGATCCCCTTCTTCGGCATCTGCTTCGGCAACCAGCTGCTGGGCCGCGCCCTCGGCTACGGCACCTACAAGCTGAAGTACGGCCACCGCGGCATCAACCAGCCGGTTCAGGACCGCGAGACCGGCCAGGTCGCGATCACCGCCCACAACCACGGCTTCGCTGTGGACGCCCCGCTGGACGGCGAGTCCATCGCCCCGCACGACGGCGGCCGCTACGGCCGCGTGGTCGTCTCCCACATCGGACTCAACGACGGGGTCGTCGAGGGGCTGCGCTGTCTCGACCTGCCCGCCTACTCGGTCCAGTACCACCCCGAGGCGGCGGGTGGCCCCCACGACGCCTCGCCCCTCTTCGACCGTCTGGCCGAGCTCGCGATCGCCCAGCGCGCCGCGACCGCCTCCAAGGAGTCCTGATGCCCCGCCGTACCGATATCTCCTCCGTCCTCGTCATCGGCTCCGGCCCGATCGTCATCGGCCAGGCCGCGGAGTTCGACTACTCCGGCACCCAGGCCTGCCGCGTGCTGCGCGAGGAGGGCCTGCGCGTCATCCTCGTCAACTCCAACCCGGCCACGATCATGACCGACCCGGACATCGCGGACGCGACCTACATCGAGCCGATCGACCCGGACATCATCCGCTCGATCATCGCCAAGGAGCGCCCCGACGCGCTCCTGCCCACCCTCGGCGGCCAGACCGCGCTGAACGCCGCGATCGCCCTGGCCGAGAACGGCACCCTCGAGGAGTTCGGCGTCGAGATGATCGGCGCGAACCTCGAGGCGATCAACAGGGCCGAGGACCGCCAGCTGTTCAAGGAGGTCGTGGACCGCGTCGGCGGCGAGTCCGCGCGCTCCCGCATCTGCCACACCATGGACGAGCTGCTCGAGGCGGCCGACGAGCTCGGCTACCCGATGGTCGTGCGCCCCAGCTTCACCATGGGCGGGCTCGGCTCCGGCATGGCCTACGACGAGGCGGACCTGCGCCGCATCGGCGGCGACGGCCTGCACTACTCGCCCACCTCGGAGGTCCTGCTCGAGGAGTCGATCCTGGGCTGGAAGGAGTTCGAGCTCGAGCTCATGCGCGACAGCGCCGACAACTGCGTGGTCATCTGCTCGATCGAGAACGTGGACCCGGTCGGCGTGCACACCGGCGACTCCGTCACCGTCGCCCCTGCGCTCACCCTCACCGACGTCGAGATGCAGACCATGCGCGACCTCGGCATCGCGATCATCCGCGAGGTCGGTGTCGACACCGGGGGCTGCAACGTCCAGTTCGCGACCCACCCCGAGACCGGGCGCGTCATCGTCATCGAGATGAACCCGCGCGTCTCGCGCTCCTCGGCCCTCGCCTCGAAGGCGACCGGCTTCCCGATCGCGAAGATCGCCGCGCGCGTCGCGATCGGCTACACCCTCGACGAGATCCGCAACGACATCACCGGCACCACCCCGGCGAGCTTCGAGCCGGCGCTGGACTACGTCGTGGTGAAGGTGCCCCGCTTCGCCTTCGAGAAGTTCCCCGCCGCAGACGCGACGCTCACCACCACCATGAAGAGCGTGGGCGAGGCGATGTCGCTGGGCCGCAACTTCACCGAGGCGCTCGGCAAGGCCCAGCGCTCGATCGACGTCAAGGGCGCGGCCCTGGACTACGTCGGCGAGCCGCCGAGCGCGGCCGAGGTCGCCGAGCTGCTCGACAGCGTGCGCACCCCCACCGCGGAGCGTCTGGTGAACATCGGGCGGATCCTGTGGTCCGCCGCGGAGGGCATCCTGGACTCCTCCGAGACCCTCGACCGCCTCGTCGAGGCCACCGCGATCGACCGCTGGTTCCTCGACCAGATGCTGATCGTCGCCGAGCTCGCCGCGGAGATCCGCGCGGTCGAGGTGCTCGACGCCGAGCTGCTGGCCCTCGCCAAGCGCCACGGCCTCTCCGACGACCAGATCGGGGCCCTCAGCGGCCACAGCGGCGACGTCGTCAAGGGCGTGCGCGAGGCGCTGGGGATCAACCCCGTGTACAAGACGGTCGACACGTGCGCGGCGGAGTTCGCCTCCGCCACGCCGTACCACTACTCGACCTACGACCAGGAGACCGAGATCGCGCCGCGCGAGAAGCCCGCGGTGCTCATCCTCGGCTCGGGCCCCAACCGCATCGGCCAGGGCATCGAGTTCGACTACTCCTGCGTGCACGCGGCCGTGGCGCTCGCGGACCCGAACCTGCCCGGCGGCGGGTACGAGACCGTCATGATCAACTGCAACCCCGAGACGGTCTCCACCGACTACGACATCGCCGACCGGCTCTACTTCGAGCCGCTCACCTTCGAGGACGTCGTCGAGGTGTACGAGGCGGAGAAGGCGGCCGGGCCCGTCGCGGGCGTCATCGTCCAGCTCGGCGGCCAGACCCCGCTCTCCCTCGCCCGCCGGCTCGAGGCCGCGGGACTGCCGATCATCGGCACCAGCCCCGCAGCGATCGACAACGCCGAGGACCGCGGCCACTTCGGTGCCGTGCTCGCCGAGGCGGACCTGCCCGCACCCCCGTACGGCACCGCCTGGGGCCTCAGCGACGCGATCGAGGTCGCCCGCGAGATCGGCTATCCGGTGCTGGTCCGTCCGAGCTACGTGCTCGGCGGGCGCGGCATGGAGATCGTCTTCGACGAGGACGGCCTCATCGACTACGTCGGCCGCAACCTCCCCGACGGCGGCCGTGCCGAGGCGCCGATCCTCATCGACAGCTTCCTCGACACCGCGATCGAGGTCGACGTCGACGCGCTCTACGACGGCGAGGAGCTCTACCTCGCCGGCGTCATGGAGCACATCGAGGAGGCCGGCATCCACTCCGGTGACTCCGCCTGCACCCTTCCGCCGATCACCCTGTCCGAGGCCGTGCTCGAGCGGATCCGGACCTCCACCCTCGCGATCGCCGAGGGCGTGGGCGTGCGCGGCCTGCTCAACGTGCAGTACGCGCTCTCGCACGGCGTGCTCTATGTGCTGGAGGCGAACCCCCGCGCCTCCCGCACCGTGCCCTTCGTCGCCAAGGCCACCGGTGTCCCGCTCGCCCAGGCCGCCGCGCTGCTCATGGCCGGAACCTCCATCGCGGACCTGCGCCGCGGCGGCGTGCTGCCCGCCGAGGGTGATGGCACCGACCTGCCGGCCGACGGCCCGATCGCGGTCAAGGAGGCGGTCCTGCCGTTCAAGCGCTTCCGCACCCACGAGGGGCGCGCCGTCGACTCCGTGCTCGGCCCGGAGATGCGCTCGACCGGTGAGGTGATGGGGCTGGACAGCACCTTCCCCCTCGCCTTCGCGAAGTCGCAGCTGGCGATCTCCGGCCAGGGCCTGCCCACCTCCGGCAGCGCCTTCGTCTCGGTCTCCGACCGTGACAAGCGCTCCCTGCCCCTGCCCGTCGCGCGCCTGGCGGCGCTCGGCTTCGAGATCCTCACCACCGAGGGCACGGGCCGAGTCCTCAGCCGCTACGGCATACCCTGCCGCGTGCTGCGCAAGGCCTCCGAGCCGGGGGAGGAGCCCAGCGTCATCGAGCTCATCGAGAGCGGCCAGGTCGATCTCGTCCTGAACACCCCCTCGGGCTCGAACGCACGCCGCGACGGCTACGCGATCCGCGCCGCCGCCACGAGCATGGACGTCCCGATGATCACCACGCTGCAGGAGTTCCAGGCAGCGGTCCAGGCGATCGAGGCACGGCCCGTGGAGCCCTTCGAGGTGATGAGCCTCCAGGACCACACCGAGCGCCTCACCGCCGCCCGCACCGCAGCCCGCACCGCTGACGCGAGCCCCGTCGGGAGCTCGGCGTGACCGGGAACAGCGTGACGGGGACCGCCGCGCAGACCGCGCCCTTCGGGGCGCGGCTGCGCGAGGCCGTCGAGGAGCGGGGGAGGATCGTGGCGGGCATCGACCCGCACGCTTCCCTCCTCGAGGCCTGGTCTCTGCCCGACACCCCGGAGGGGGTGCGTGAGTTCTCGCTGCGCGCCCTCGAGGCGGTCACGGGGGAGGTCTGCGCGATCAAGCCGCAGTCCGCCTTCTTCGAGCGCCACGGCGCGAAGGGCGTCGCAGTGCTCGAGGAGCTGCTCGCCGCGGCCCGCGCCGCCGGCGTGCTGAGCATCCTCGACGTCAAGCGCGGGGACATCGGCTCGACGATGGGCGCCTACGCCGAGGCGCACCTGCTGCCCGGCGCCCCGCTCGAGGCCGATGCGATCACCGTCAGCCCCTACCTGGGCACCGGCTCGCTCGACCCCGCCGCCGAGCTCGCCCTCGCCCACGGCAAGGGACTTTTCCTGCTCGCGCTCACCTCGAACCCGGACGGACCGCAGGTCCAGCACGCCCGCACCGCGCACGACACGCCGGTGGCACTCGAGATCGCGCGACACGCCGAGACGCTCGGTCCCGGCACGGGGGAGTGGTCCAGCGCCGGACTGGTCGTCGGCGCGACCATCGGGGACGCCTACCGGCGTCTCGGCCTCGATGCCGCCGCGCCCTCGGTCCCGCTGCTCGCACCGGGCTTCGGCGCGCAGGGCGCTGGCCCCGCGCAGCTCTCCGAGGTTTTCGGTGAATCTGCAGGTCATGTGATGGTTTCACTGTCCCGCGGCCTCCTCGCGGCCGGGCCCGATGCGGCCTCGCTGCGGGAGCGGGCCCGGAGCCTCGGCAACGAGTACCGCTGAGCGGGAAGGGCCGGGCGGTCTCGCGTCCCCGGCCCTCCCACCGCGAGGCGACATCCCCCACTCAGACGGTACGAAAACACGCCGACCAGCACTTCAGCGCACGAAACGTGCCCTCTGCCACGGATATGGGGTTACGCTTCTTCCCACATCGAGGTCCTCCCGGATCTCCACGTCACCAGCAACAGAAGAGGTAAGAACAGTGGCTCTCCCTCCCCTCACCCCTGAGCAGCGGGCCGATGCCCTGAAGAAGGCCGCCGAGGCGCGTCGTGAGCGCGCGGCCATCAAGGCCCGCCTGAAGGACAGCGCCGGCCACCGCGGCGAGGAGATTCAGAAGGTGCTGAAGGAGGCCGAGACGAACGAGATCGTCGGCCGCCTGCGCGTCTCCGCCCTCCTCGAGGCCCTGCCGGGCGTCGGCAAGGTCAAGGCCGCCCAGATCATGGAGGAGATCGGCATCTCCCCGTCCCGCAAGATCCGCGGTCTGGGCTCCCACCAGGCGGAGAAGCTCGTCAACCACTTCTCCGAGTGACCCCTGCATCTCCCACCGGGGCCGGCGCCATGAAGGCGTCGGCCCCGGTGACGGTCCTGGCCGGC
>DAHVRS010000225.1 GCA_027322375.1 Brachybacterium sp.
GGTGCGCCGCCCCACCACCTCCGCCCCCGTCGCCGCCGTGCTCGGCGAGGCGGGCGCGGACCCGCTGCTGGACTGGCTCGAGGTCGAGGACCGCCATGTCCTTCCTCCGGACTCCCCGCTCGCGCTCGCCGCCGAGGCTCCAACCCGGGGCCGACGGGCGAAGCGGGCCGGGCAGGAGGGCCCGCCCGGGATCGTGCTGCTGGACCTGCCGGACCTGGACTCCGTCGAGCTCACCAACCGCGAGACCGCCGAGCGGATGACCGGCCTCGTGGACGTGCTGGTGTGGGTGACGGACCCGCAGAAGTACGCCGACGCCGTCCTGCACCAGGAGTTCGTGCGCCGCTTCGCCGGGCACGACGCGGTCACCCTCCTCGTGCTCAACCAGATCGACCGCCTCCGCGAGGGGGAGCGCCAGGGTGTTCTGGATTCCCTCGCCGCCCTCGCCCGCGCCGACGGGCTCACCGAGGCACCCATCCTCGGCGTCTCCGCGGAGACGGGGGAGGGGCTCGAGGAACTGCGCGACGAGCTCGGCGCCCTCGCCCGCTCCCGCGAAGCGGCCAGTCAGCGCCAGCGGGCCGACGTCCGCGCCGCCGCGCAGGCTCTCCAGGAGATCGCGGACCCGACCGGGCTGCCCGACCGCGTCGGCCCCGCCGAGATCGACGAGCTCGTCGAGGACCTCGCCGCGGCCGCCCGCGTGGAGCCGGTCGCGACCGCCGTCGGCGCCTCCTACCGCCATCGCGCCGCGGGGAAGGTGGGCTGGCCGCCGCTGCGCTGGCTGCGTCGCACCCGCCCCGACCCGCTGCGCCGCCTCGGCATCGGGCAGGCCCGTGACGCCGAGGGCCTCGAGCGCACCTCCCTGCCCGAGGCCGATCCGGCCGCCCGTGCCCGCGCCGCCGGTGGGGTGCGACGTCTGGCCGATGAGGCGTCGGCCGGTGGGTCCGAGCCGTGGCGCGCCGCGGTCCGCGCCGCCGCCCGCTCCCGCGAGGACGAGCTGCCCGACGCCCTGGATCAGGCGGTCGCCCGCACAGACCTGCGCGCCCGCGACCGCTCCTGGTGGTGGCCGGTGCTGGATGTGCTGCAGTGGCTGGCTGTGCTCACCTGGGTGGCGGGCCTCGCCTGGCTGGGCGTGAACGCACTGCTGGCCTTCCTGGGCGTTCCCCCGCCGCCCATGCCGATGGTCGAGGAGCTCTGGATCCCGATCCCGCTGCCCACCGTGATGATGGTGGTGGGGATCGCGGCTGGGATCCTGCTGGCCGTCGCGGGCTCCGCGCTCGCCGCCGTCATCTCCGCCTGGCATCGCTCCCGGGCCCGGCGCCTGCTGCGCGCCGCGGTGCGGGAGGTCGCCCACGAGTACGTCGTCGAGGAGGTCGATGCGTCGCTCGTCCGCGCACGCGAGGCTGCGAGCGATCTCGCACTGGCGCACGGATGAACGGCGCACAGGCACGGTGTAGCATGGCTGGTCGACCGTGGCGTCGGGCCCGCACGTAGCAGGACGGGCGCCTGCAGGTACCCTCAGCGTGCCGCGCAGTGCCCACCGTGCAGTCTCCGCGGGCCGCGCATACCTGATCCGCAGCACACACGCAGGCTCCGCCTGCAGAACAGAGGCTCCCTATGGGTTCTGTCGTCAAGAAGCGACGCAAGCGCATGTCCAAGAAGAAGCACCGCAAGCTGCTTCGCAAGACCCGCCACCAGCGTCGCAACAAGAAGTGACGTTCGCGTGACGTACGACGGCCCCCACCGCGAGGTGGGGGCCGTCGTCTGTCCGCAGGTCGTCGCCGCGGGCCTCAGCCGCAGCGCACGGAGGCGGTGCTGAGCCGCAGCATTCCGGCGACGTGCGTCAGCGCAGTGCTCAGGCGCGGCCGGTGAGACGCTTCCACCAGGGACGCTTCGCGAGCGCCGTGCGCAGCTCCGCCGCCTCCACGCGGTATCGGGCGTGCACGGCGCCGTCGACGATGATCACCGGCACGTCGTAGGTCCAGTCCTCCCGCAGACGCTCGTCGGCGTCGATGTCGCGTACCTCCACCGCGGTGCCCGCGCGGTCCGCTTCCGCCTGCACCACGGGCAGCGCCTCCTCGCACAGGTGGCAGCCCTCGCGGGTGAGGAACAGGACGCGGGCGGCCGGATCAGCAGGGGCAGGAGTGCGGGGCATGCTCATGGGGGAGACCTTATCGGGGGTGGACGGGGCACCGGTGGATGGCGAGTCGTCGTCGCCGCCCGTCGGCCCAGAACGCGGACGGGCCGCCCGCTGGAAGCGGGCGGCCCGTGGTCCCCGCGCTGCGGGGGAGGGGTGAGGTGATCAGGCCGCGACCGGCGCGGTGAACTCAGCCTCGATGGTGATGCGGACCTCGTCGGAGACCAGGACGCCGCCGGCCTCGAGGGCCGCGTTCCAGGTCAGACCGAAGTCCTTGCGGGAGATCCGGGTCTCGCCGGTGAAGCCCGCGCGGTAGGTGCCGAAGGGGTCGGTGGCCGCGCCCTCGTACTCGAAGTCCAGCTCGACGGGCTTGGTCACGCCGGAGATGGTGAGCTCGCCATGGAGGGTGTCGCCCTTCAGCGCGGTGGAGGTGAAGGTGATCTCCGGGTGGGCCTCGGCATCGAAGAAGTCGGCGCTGCGCAGGTGGTTGTCGCGATCGTCGTTCGCGGTGCTGATCGAGGCGGTCTTCAACGTCGCGGAGAAGGAGAGGTCCTTGCCGCCGTCAGCGACCGTGAGGGCACCGGCGACATCCGTGAACTGGCCGCGGACCCGGGAGATGCCCGCATGGCGCACCGTGAAGGCGACGGCGGTGTGGGTGGGGTCGAGGGTCCAGGTGCCGGGGGTGAGGTCGTTCATGGTGCTCCTTGAGAAGATTGTGGCCCGAGGTCCGTGTGGACCCCGTCGTGCTTGAAATATAAACTAACATGCGCGAGGATGGCAAGCATCCGAGCTTCAGGAAGAGAGGACCGTGATGCAGGACACGACGTCAAGGGTGAAGCCAATAGATGAGCGCGCGGCGGCCGCAGCGCCCGCCGCAGAGACCGCGAGCGCAAAGACCCCCGAGATCCCCGCGACCCGCGAGATGCCCGAGGTGCCCGAAGGGCTGTGGCTGAGCGCGGACGAGCAGGCCGCCTGGCGCACCTTCCTCTACGCCACCACCCTCCTCAGCGAGCGCTTCAGCGAGGCGCTGCAGAGCGCGCCCGGGATCGGGCTGACCCTGGGGGAGTACGAGATCCTCGTGCGCCTGTCCGAAGCGGAGCACGGCTTCCTGCGCATGTCCGAGCTCGCTGACCAGGTCGTCCACTCCCGCTCACGCCTCACCCACACGATCTCCCGCATGGAGAAGCGCGGCCTCGTCGAGCGCGTGCGCTGCGCCGCCGACGGCCGCGGCCGCCAGGCCCAGCTCACCGCCGAGGGCGTCGCGATGCTCGACCGCGCCGCGCCCACGCACGTGCGCTCGGTGCGCGAGCACCTCGTGGACGTCATCGGGCGCGAGGATCTGCTCGAGCTGGGACGCATCCTGGGCCGCACCCTCGACGACGACGCCCCCGTGGACGTGCGGTGTCCTTCTGCTCACGAGGAGCCCGCCGCTCCCTGCTGATCCGGAGGTTCGGTTGGTACAGTGAAGCGGCCCGGGCCACGGCCCCGGCGCCTCGGGCCA
>DAHVRS010000230.1 GCA_027322375.1 Brachybacterium sp.
CGCCATGTCCCGCGCCTGGCTGGGCGTGGGCGGCACCTCCGGCCCGCTGTTCGGCATGTTCTACCGCGACCTCGCCAAGGCCTCCGGCGACGGGGAGGTCCCGGACCTCGCCGCGCTCACCGAGGCGCTCGCCGCCGGGCAGGCCGTGATCCAGAAGTACGGGGAGGCGGAGGTCGGGGACCGCACCATGGTCGACGCCCTCGCCCCCGCCGTCGATTCTCTGCAGCAGGCAGGTTCTGCCGGGGCCGCGGAGGCGCTCGCCGCCGCGGAGCGGGCCGCGGTCGACGCGGCCCGCAGCACCGCAGAGCTCACCGCCCGCCGCGGCCGCGCCAGCTACGTGGGCGACAGCGCGAAGGGCGTCATGGACCCGGGCGCCTGCGCGATGGCCCTCGTGCTCGGCGCGCTGCGCTCCGCCGCGGGAGATGGGGGAGAGGTGCGCACCGACTGGATCCGCTGAGGCGGGCCCGGCACACGTCACGGCGGACGGCCCTGCCCGTCGGCCGAGCGCGCGGGTAGGGTCGCGCTTCGTGCCGGACCTCTCAGCTCATCTCCCCGCCCTGAGCGCCACCTCGTGGCTGCTGGTGGTGATCGGGGCGATCATCGTCGGCTTCTCGAAGACGGCCATGCCGGGCGGCGGGACCGTCGCCGCCGGGGCGTTCGCGCTGGCCATGCCCGCGAAGGAATCCACCGCTGCGCTCCTGCTGCTGCTGATCCTCGGCGACATGACGGCGCTGTGGGTCTATCGGCGGGAGCCTGACTGGCGCACCCTGGTGCGGCTGCTGCCCAGCGCCATGATCGGCGTGATCATCGGGGTGTTCTTCTTCGCCGCGGTCGACGACACCACCGTCCGCGTCACCATCGGCGTCATCCTCCTCGCGCTCGTGGTCCTCACGCTCGGCCGGCGCCTGCAGGCCGCGCGCCGCGCCAAGGCCGGGACAGCGCCCACCACGCCCGAGCCGGGCTCCCACCGCGGCCCGGCCGCGACCGCGCAGGGCATCAGCTACGGCCTGATGGGCGGCTTCACCACCATGGTCGCGAACGCCGCCGGCCCCGTCATGTCGCTGTACCTGCTGATGATGCGCATGCCGGTGATGACCTTCCTGGGCACCTCGGCGTGGTTCTTCGCGGTGATCAACCTGTTCAAGATGCCGTTCTCCGCAGGGCTGGGCCTGTTCTCCGCCGAGACGCTGCTGATGGATCTGCTGCTCGCCCCGGTCGTGCTGCTGTCCGCCTATGCGGGCACGAAGGTGGCGCGGCGGATCTCCCAGTCAGTGTTCGACAAGCTCGTGCTGGGCCTGACGATCCTCGCCTCGGTGGGCCTGCTCATCCCCTGACCAGCGCACTCACCCGGTCAGCTCGTTCACCCGACCACGAAGCCCTGCGCCTGGACGTCCTCGGGCGTGCCCGCATACAGGATCGCCCGCACCTGCACCGTCTCCGGCGCTGCGGCGCCCACTCCCAGCTCCGCCGTCCAGATCGGCCCGTCGATCTGGAAGTACATGCTCGCGGTCTCCAGATCCAGCAGCAGCGCCGCGTTCTCCCCGCAGTGCAGCCAGCTCTGCCGTCCCTCGTGATGCTCCACGTCGTCCCGCGCCACGGGCTCACAGATCACCCCGTCGGCCAGCACCACCATCAGCGGCAGCGGAGCCTCCGGCGACGGGGCGGTGAAGCTCTCGATCGCGGGGGAGTGGATCCGCGCGGCCGTCCGCTCCAGCGGGTCGCGCACGCACAGCGCCTCATCGCCCTGGACGTGCTTGCAGGCGATCAGCCCGTCCTCCTCCGCGCCGCAGCTGAAGTAGTCCTCGCCCAGCACCCAGCGGGAGATCTCCGGCGCCTTCGCCGCGCACGCGTCCCCGGGCAGCTCCTCGATCGTCCAGCTCGCATCCGGCCACACCCCGGTGATCTGGGTGCGCGTCAGCGGAGCGTCGGTCCCGGAAACGGTGAGTCGGCCGTGGCGCTCGGGCGCCTGCTGCCCACCGTCGTCGGAGGGATCCGAGCTCGCCGGCTCCACCGTCGGCACCGGCCGGGCCGGACTGTTCGCGAGGACGGGGACGGGCGCGGTCGCCTCGCCGTCAAGGCCCTCGTCGGCCGCCTCATGACAGGCGGTGAGCCCGCCGAGCAGCAGGAGCAGAACGCCCAGCAGGGCAGTGACGGTGCGCGCGGCGGCAAAGCCGCGGTGCGGCGCGGTCTCGAGGGGACGGTGGGGAGCCAGGGGCATCGTGAGGTCCGATCGTGCCGGGGGAGGCGGCCCGTTCCGCCCCACCGCGGTCAGATCGCCAGGATAGGTGCCACCCCCGCCAGAGGGAACCGCCTTCTGGCCAGTCACTTCGCGTGTCTCACGCCAGGGCAGGTCGCAAGCGCTTGCCGATAGACTCGCAGGGGTGACTGCACCCGAGGCGGGACTTCCCGCGCCCCGTCCCCGCCGCCGCACCGCCGGTGTGCGGATGACCCTCACGCTCGCCGCGCTGGGGATGATCGGGCCGTTCACGATCAACACCGTCTTCCCCGCCTTCACCCGCATCGGGGACGAGTTCGGCGCGTCCGACGTGGTCCTCCAGCAGCTGATCAGCGTCTACCTCGCCGCCTTCGCCGTGATGAGCGTGTTCCACGGCCCGCTCTCCGACGCCCTCGGCCGCAAGCGCGTGATGCTCACGGGGCTGGTCATCTACATCGCGGCGATGCTCGGCGCCGTCTTCGCGGACTCGATGGGGATGCTCATCGTGCTGCGCGCCCTGCAGGGGATGAGCGCGGGCGCCGCGACGATCGTCTCCCGCGTGGTGGTGCGCGACCTCTTCGAGGGCCCGGCCGCGCAGCGCCTCATGGCGCAGGTGATGATGATCTTCGCGGTCTCGCCGGTGGTCGCGCCGATGCTGGGCGGCTGGCTGCTGCTGCTCG
>DAHVRS010000177.1 GCA_027322375.1 Brachybacterium sp.
TGCGCGCCGACGCCGAGGGTCACCTCGCGCGCGTCGATCCCGTAGTCCTCGAGCGCCACGTAGAGCGAGCGCCACAGCGCCCCGATCTCGGGGGCGGGCACGGGGTCGTAGCGGCGGCGGCCCGACGGAGTGGGGATCCGACCCTCATGGATCGCGGCGACCGCGTCCTCGCGCAGCAGCACGCGCTGCTGCCCGCCGGGGACGCGCTCGCGCAGCGCGGTGAGATGGCCGACGAGGCCCTCGGCGAGGAGGAAGGGCAGGTCACGTACGGCGCCGCGGTCGGCGAGGGTGCGCTCCCCGGACTGCAGGAAGGTCGCACCGGACAGGGTCGCGGGGCCCAGCGTGGTCGTGACGACGGGGCCCTCGTAGCCGAGCCAGGCGATGCGGGCGGCATCCAGCATCCGCTCGCGCAGTTCGCGGGCGTGCTGCCAGGCGCGGCCGGTCCCGGCGCCGAGCCGCCAGCCGTAGCTGACGAGGTCACCGGTGGGCTCGGCGAGCAGCGCGAGGGTCGCGGGGAGCAGATGGTCGGTCTCGTCGAGCCCGAGCGCAGAGGGCAGGTACAGCCGGGTGGCGATCTGCTCCTCGAGGTCATCGCCCAGCAGGGCGCGCAGGCGCATCAGCGCGGCGAGGTGCGGGTCCTCGGGCAGGCCGAGGCGTTCGACCTCGGCAGGGGTGGGGGCGCGGAAGGTCCCGTCGCCCGTGACGGTCAGCAGCGGGGTCATGCGCGGCGCTCCAGGGTGGCGGCGGCGAGGACACGGTCGCCGTCGTAGAGGACGAGGGTCTGGCCGGGGGCGACGCCCCGCAGCGGAGTGCCGAGGGCGACGCGCAGCAGGCCGCTGCCGTCCGGCGCCTCGAGCACGGTGGCGGGCACGGACTCGCCGTGCGCGCGGATCTGGGCGTGGACCTCGCGACCGGGTGTGAGCTCCTCGAAGGAGATCACGTCCTTCGCGAGGAGCTCACGGGTGGTCAGCAGCTCGGCCGCGCCGATCACGACCTGGCGGGAGGCGGGGTCGATGTCGACCACGTAGCGCGGAGCGCCGTCGGCCGCGGGCTGCTGGATGCCGAGCCCGCGGCGCTGGCCGATGGTGAAGCCGTGGGTGCCGCGGTGGGTGCCGAGCACCGTGCCGTCGGCGTCGACGACCTCACCGGGCGCCTCGCCGAGCTCCCGCTCGAGAAAACCGCGGGTGTCCCCGTCGGCGACGAAGCAGATGTCGTAGCTGTCGGGCTTGGTGGAGACGCCGAGGCCACGGGCGCGCGCCTCGGCGCGCACCTCTTCCTTGGTCTCGAACTCCCCCAGCGGGAACAGGGAGCGGCCCACCGCGTCCGGTCCCATGACCGCCAGCACGTAGGACTGGTCCTTGGCCTGGTTGCGGGAGCGGTGCAGGGAGGGGGCGCCGCCGGGGCCGTCGGCGCGGATCGAGGCGTAGTGCCCGGTGCACACCGCGTCGAAGCCCAGCAGGGTGGCGCGCTCGAGGAGGGTCGCGAACTTGATCCGCTCATTGCAGCGCACGCACGGGTTCGGGGTGCGGCCGGCCGCGTACTCGGAGAGGAAATCGGCGACGACGAGGTCGTGGAAGTCGTCGGAGAGGTCCCACACGTAGTACGGGATCCCGATCCGCTCAGCGGCGACGCGGGCATCGGAGGCGTCCTCGACGGTGCAGCAGCCGCGGGAGCCGGTGCGGGTCTGGTCGCGGCTCTTCGACAGCGCCATGTGCACGCCCACGACCTCGTGGCCGGCCTCGGCGGCGCGGGCGGCCGCCACGGCGGAGTCCACGCCGCCGCTCATCGCTGCCAGCACCTTCATCCGTCGCACCGCCTTCCCGCAGTCGTCCCCTCATCGCCCCGGGTCGCTGATCCCCGGGCGGATCTCGTCCCTGGAAGTCTACGGAGGCGCGAGCCCTGCGACGGGTCGCACGGACGTGAGATGCGCCCCCCCCTGCGCCGCAGTGACGACGAGGGCCGCAGCATCGAAGCGGGCCGCAGCGGTCAGCGCATGAGGGCGCCGACGGCGCGTGCGCGCTCGAGCGCCTCCGGCAGCGCGGCGAGGAAGATCTCCACGTCCTGCTCGGTGCTCGTCCAGCCCAGCGACAGGCGCAGCGCCCCGCGCGCGGCGACCTCGTCCACGCCCATGGCAGCGAGGACGGGGCTGGCCTGCAGCACCCCGGCGGAGCAGGCGGAACCGGCCGAGCAGTCCACTCCCCGCTCATCCAGCAGGAACAGCAGCGAATCGGCGTGCGCGCCAGGGAAGAGGAGATGGAGGATGTGGCCAGCGCGGGGGGCGTCCTCGGGCAGGGTGAAGCGCGCGGTGGGGTCGATGGCTGCGATTCCGGCGCGCAGCCGGGCGGTGAGGGCGGCGAGGCGCGCCGAGGTCTCCTCCGCCTCGGCGAGGGTCTCGCGCAGCGCGGCGGCGAACGCGGCCGCGTGCGGGGCATCA
>DAHVRS010000256.1 GCA_027322375.1 Brachybacterium sp.
TCCTGCACCAGGGAGCCGGCCAGGACCATCACGGCGACGAAGGCGCAGGACAGCGCGATCGTGAGGACGGCGGCGAGGTGGCGGCGCAGCGGGGTCAGGGCGATGCGGGGGCGGGCCATCAGCGCGGCTCCTGCCCGGCCAGCGGTGCCTGGGTGGGCTGCTGGGCATGCTGGTCGCGCTCGGCGGGCTGGGCGCGGCGTGCACGCAGAGCGCGGAGATCCTCGTCTCCGGCGATCTGGCCGTCGGCGAGGGTGAGGATCCGGTCCGCGCGCTCGGCGGCATCCCGCTCATGGGTGACCATGACGACGGTCTGCCCGAACTCGTCCACGGACAGACGCAGGAAGTCCAGGACCTCCTCGGTGGTGCGGGAGTCGAGGTTGCCGGTGGGCTCGTCGGCGAAGACGACGGCGGGGGAGGTGACCAGGGCGCGCGCGATCGCGACGCGCTGGATCTGGCCTCCGGAGAGCTGGGAGGGCAGGTGATCCAGCCGGTCCGCGATCCCGAAAGCAGTGGCGAGCGTGTCCAGCCAGGCGCGGTCCACGCGGGTGCCGGCGAGCTCGAGCGGCAGGAGGATGTTCTGCTCCGCGGTGAGCATCGGCAGGAGGTTGAAGGACTGGACGACGAAGCCGATCCGCTCGCGGCGCAGGCGGGTCAGGGGGTCATCGCGCAGGGTCGTGATCTCGGTGCCCTCGAGCTCGATCGAGCCGGAGTCGACCTCGTCCAGTCCCGCCAACACGTGCAGGAGGGTGGATTTGCCGGAGCCGGAGGCACCCATGATCGCGGTGAACGCGCCACGGGCGATGTCGAGGTCCACAGCGTCAAGCGCCGTGACCGTGCCGGCACCGGTGCCATAGGTGCGGGTGACGGCGCGGGCGCGCAGTGCGACGGCGGGCGCGGCCTCGCCGGTGGCGCCGTCGGCGGAGGTGGCAGTGCGGGTGGCGGGCGGGGGAGCGGTGGCCTGGGAGGCGGTCGACATCGGGGATCCTTTCGGGGTGGAGGTCGGTGTCCATCCCCGATACTTCCGTGTGCGCTCTGCCCGGGCATCGGACTGAGGTCGCGACCTGCGCGTCCGTGTCATACCAGGGGATGACGTGCCCCCGGAGAGCGGGCGGAGCGCCCCGCCCGCCCCGCGGCGGCTCAGTGCTCGCCGGGGGTGACCAGTCCCGTCTCGAAGGCGATGATCACGGCCTGGACCCGGTCGCGGGCGCCGAGCTTCGCCAGCACCCGGCCCACATGGGTCTTCACCGTCGCCTCGGCGACGAAGAGCTTCGCGCCGATCTCCTGGTTCGAGCAGCCGCGGCCCATGAGGGTGAGCACCTCGCGCTCGCGCTCGGTGAGCGGTTCGAGCACGGAGGTGTCCTGCTCCGCGGGCTCCGGGGTCGTGACCACGCGCTCGAGGAGGCGACGGGTGGCCGACGGGGCGATCACGGCGTCCCCGCGGTGCACGGTGCGGATCGCCCCGAGCAGCTCCTCGGGCTGCGCATCCTTGAGCAGGAACCCGCTCGCCCCGGCGCGGATCGCCGCGACCACGTACTCGTCGAGATCGAAGGTGGTCAGCACGATGATCTTCGGGGCGCGCTCGGCCGGCAGGCGCCCGAGCAGGGTGGAGGTCGCCTCGATCCCGTCCATCCGCGGCATCCGCACATCCATCAGCACCACGTCCACGTCCCGGGCGGACAGGGCCGAGACGGCCTCGGACCCGTCGCCGGCCTGGACCATGACCTCCATGTCGTCCTGGGAGTCGATGACCATCGCGAAGCCGGTGCGCACCAGCGGCTGGTCGTCGACGAGGGCGATGCGCAGGGGGCGCGGGGCGGTCTCTGTCATCGGGTCTCTCCTCGAAGGGGCGTGGCAGTGAGGGGGATGCTGGCGCGGACACGGTAACCGCGGGAGGGCAGGGGGCCGGCCTGCAGGGTTCCGCCGAGCACGCTCATCCTCTCGCGCATGCCGGTGAGGCCGTGGCCGAGCCCGTCGGAGGCGGGGTCGGTGCCGCGTCCGTCGTCGACCACCTCGATCGTGAGCTGCGCGGGGGTGCGCTGGATCCGCACCACGGCGCTGGCGCCGGGGCCGGCGTGCTTGAGCACGTTCGTCAGCGCCTCCTGGACGAGGCGGAACACGGACATGCCGACGGCCTGGGGGAGACCCTCGAGGACGTGCGCAGGTCCGAGGGAGTCCCCGGGGACGGCGGAGTTCTCAGGGGCGACGGGGCCTCCAGCGTCGAGGGGCCCGTCGGCCTCAAGAGTGACCTCCAGCCCGGCGGCACGGACACGGTCCAGCAGGTCAGGCAGCTGCTCGGGCCCGGGCTGCGGGCCGAAGCTGGTCTCATCCTCCTGGCGCAGCACGCCGAGCAGCGAGCGCATGTCCGCGAGTGCGGCGCGACCGCTCTCTCCGATCGTGCCGAGCACTTCGACGGCCTTCTCCGGCTTCTGCGCGGCGACGAAGCGTCCGCCATCGGCCTGCGCGATGATCACGGAGAGGGAGTGGGCGACCACGTCGTGCATCTCGCGAGCGATGCGGGCGCGCTCATCGGCGACCGCGAGGGCGGTGCGTTGCTCCCGCTCCCGCATCGCCTGCTCGGCCCGGTCGCGGACGAGGGCGAGCTGACGCACCCGGGCGCGCTGCAGATTCGCGAGCGCCCAGATCGCGACGATCGTGATGGTCCCGATGATGCTGAGGCTCACGAAGGAGATGGCCGCCTCGATCGGGCCGCCGTACTCCTCGAACAGGGCGATGAGCGAGAAATAGGTGGCCTGGACGAACACGCCCAGCATGCCGGCGACCACACCGATCACGTGCGTGACCGTGGTGCCGTAGGCGACGGCGCAGAACATCGCGTAGAAGGTCATCGCGTCGCCCAGCACCACCGGCACGGCGATCGCGACGTGGAGCAGGGCGAGGACGCCGATCACGGCCACGCCCAGCAGCGGCCTGGTCCGGCACACGGCCCCTGCCAGCACCATCGGGACGGTGAACACGGTCCACCAGCCGAAGCTCATGGACCCGATCGTGAAGAACAGGATCACCGCTGCGGCGGCGCCGAAGACGATGAGGTCCACCGTGCCCGGGTTCTCGATGATCCACCGGAACGGGTCGCGCAGACCTCTGCGTGCGCGTCCCTGAGCAGGCCCCTGTGCACGCCCCGGGGTGCTTCCCGGCGCGCCGGCGCGCGCAGAGGGCACCCGGTGGGCGGGCGTGGGCTCCGGGGGCGGGGCGGTGGGAGGCGTGCTGGTCATGGTCTCGAGCGTACGGTCGCGGCGGCGGCTGGTCGTCAGACCCCGGTCGGACTCGGGGCCGACGGGCGTGCGGGACCGGTCACAGCAGGCACCTCACAGCGGGCACGTCACAGCAGGCGCTGCGGCGGCTCGAGCAGCTCGGGCCCGTCGTTGCCGACCCGGCCCACCGCGGGATCCACCTCCCGCACGGCGAGGCTCGCATCCTCCCTCAGCGGGGTGTCGCGCAGGATCCAGTCCTGCACCTCGCGCGGAGCGGTGAGTGAGGTGTCGAGCCAGGAGTCGATCTGGTCGCGGCGC
>DAHVRS010000257.1 GCA_027322375.1 Brachybacterium sp.
CCCTGCACCACGGCGGCCACCTCCCGCTCATCCTCGAAGGTCGCCTCGAGTCCCTCGAGGCGGATCTGCTCGGCGAGGCTGGGCCCGCCGACGACCAGCACCTTCGCTCCGGGCCCGAGTCGTTCGGCGAGCAGACGCGAGGCCACCTGGGGGGAGGTGACGAACTCGGCGGGCTCGGCGTCGACCCCTACGAGCGCGAGGTGCTCGGCGGCCTGCTGGGGCGTGCGGGAGGCGTTGTTCGTCGCGAAGACGAGCCGGACCCCGGCCGCGCGGGCACGCTCGACGGCGCCGGCGGCGTGCGGGATCGGCACCGTCCCGTGCATGAGCGTGCCGTCGAGATCGAGCAACAGCGCGTCGTACAGGTCGAGCAGGGATGGGTGGAGACGGCGGATCACGAACGCTCCTTCGGGCTCGAGTGCCGGGCGCTGGCCAGGACAGCTTCGCGCGGCCGCTCTCCGGCCGGGTCCTGCGAGACCGTGGCGTGGGCAGACTCCGGTTCCTTCCCGGCGGCGTGCCCCTCCGGGATGTCAACGCCCTCCGAGGTACCGGCGTCCCCGGGAGTGTCGGCGTCCTCCTCGTAGACATCGATGACGGAGAGCTCCTCGTCGCTGTGCCAGGAGACGTCCACCGGCTGCGGCATCGGGCGGCCCAAACGTGCGGCGGCATCGGTGAGCCCCTCGGTGTCAGCGTCGGCGGTCAGGGTCAACCAGCGTTTGGCCTCCTCCTGCCGGCCGGCGCGTGCCAGCAGATCGGAGTAGGCCGCCCAGAGCCGGACCTGCCAGCGCCCGTCGACCTTGTGGCGCAGGGCAGGGATCTCGAGGGTGCCCAGTGCGGTCTCGATGTCCCCGGTGTCCGCGTAGGCGCCGGCGACCACGATCATCAGCTCGATGGCCGCGTCGGCCCCGAGGGCGGAGGCGTCGTCGGAGGAGGCGATGTCCAGGGCCCGCTCAGGCCGCCCCATCCCCCGCTCGGCATCAGCGATCATCGGCAGCACATCGAGGCGGCCGGTGATCCGCAGCGAGGTGCGCAGCTCGCGGACAGCGGTGCGATAGTCGCCGCTGCGGTAGGCGAGGATCCCGTAGGCCTCGCGCACCGCGCCGATGCGCGCACCGATGCGGGCGGCGAACTTGGCGTGAGCCTGGGAGGCCTTCGGATCGCTGTCCTCGAGCACGTAGGCCGCCACGACGTGCTGGGCTACACGCTCCGCGGTCTCACGGCTCAGCCCGCGGAGCTCGTCGAGGAAGTCGCGGTCCAGCTCCTTGCCGGTGACACCGGCGGGCAGCTGCGGTTCGAAGGGGCGCGGTTCACGTTCGGTGCGTGCCGGACGCCCGGACCGGCCGGGACGGGCGCTTCCCTCCGAACGACCGCCTCGGACATTGCGGTCCCGGCGCTCGCCACGCTCCCTGCCGGGCCATCCCCGGTATCCGCGATCAGCGCGCCCCCGGGACTCGTCGCGAGCTGACGAGTTTCCCCCTCCCGGACGTTCGGTCCGCCGGTTGGGCTGGGGGTCGCGGTGCTTGCGCCTGCCGGGATGGTCACCGACCGTGCGCGGACGATCCTCACGCGCCGAGCGGGGACCACGGCGTCCCGCATCGGGGCCTTCGGATCGCTCCGAGCGCGTCGGCCTGCCGGAGCGATCACCTTCCGAGCGTCGTTCGGACGCGCGCGGACCGTACCGCTGGTCGCCTCGGCTGCTATCGCCGTGTACGCGGTCGCCATCCTTCTTGCCTTCGTCAGCCACGTAGCCCGTCCGTCTTCTCTATGGATCGATCTGGTGCGTCAACCTTAGGCGACCGCTCAAATGAGACCGGTAGGTAACCTTGCCTGCGGTGACTCCTCTCACGGGCGACTGGGAGCACCTGCAGTCCGGCTCACACCTGGAGCTATGTCCATCTGGCGCGGCGCACCCCGCACCGATCCCAGCCGAGAGGCGGGCTCACCGTGCGGCGTACCCCGCAACGATCCCAGCCGCGAGACGGGCTCACCGTTGCCCGCGCCGTCACAGGGGGCACATCGAGTGCAGTCTCAGAGCTCCCCATGCCGAGTCGGGCACCGGGTCACGCGGGGCCACTGCTTCTGCCTCAGGGCCGGCGGCCCTTTCTTCCCCAGGGCCGGCGGCCTGCAGCGAGGCCACTGCCCGTTCGATTTTGGGCATGAAAAAGGGGGAGCAGGAGAGGCGAGAAACCCCGTACACGGGCCCCTCAGCGACTCTCCCACTCCCCACACAAAGATGTCCGGCGGCGACCTACTCTCCCACACCCTCCCGAGTGCAGTACCATCGGCGC
>DAHVRS010000314.1 GCA_027322375.1 Brachybacterium sp.
GTTCACGGGCCTGGTCGCGACGAACCCGATGGACGGCCGCGAGGTGCCCGTGTTCACCGCGGACTACGTCCTGACCGGCTACGGCACCGGCGCGATCATGGCCGTGCCCGCCGAGGACGAGCGCGACTTCGCCTTCGCCGACCGCTTCTCCCTGCCGGTCATCCGCACCGTCCGCCCGCCGGAGGACTTCGAGGGCGGGCCCTGGACCGGTGAGGGCGAGAAGATCAACTCCGCCAACGCTGAGCTGGACCTCAACGGCCTGGACAAGGACGAGGCGAAGGCACGCGCGACCGCCTACGCCGAGGAGAAGGGCTTCGGCAAGGCGAGGACCACCTACCGCCTGCGCGACTGGCTGTTCTCCCGCCAGCGCTACTGGGGCGAGCCGTTCCCGATCGTGTACGACCCCGCGGATCCGGAGACCCCGATCGCGCTGCCGGACTCGATGCTGCCGGTGGACCTGCCGGAGGTCGCGGACTTCTCTCCGAAGACCTTCGACCCGATGGACGCGGACACCCAGCCGCAGACCCCGCTGTCGCGGGCTGGCGACTGGGTCGAGGTCGAGCTGGACCTCGGCGAGGGCCCAAAGACCTACCTGCGCGAGACGAACACGATGCCGCAGTGGGCCGGTTCGTCCTGGTACCACCTGCGCTACATCGACCCGACCGAGGACGACGTCCTGGTCCGTCCCGAGAACGAGAAGTACTGGCTCGGCGCACGCGAGGACGGCGGTGTGGGCGGTGTGGACCTGTACGTGGGCGGGGTGGAGCACGCGGTGCTGCACCTGCTGTACGCCCGCTTCTGGCACAAGGTGCTCTTCGACCGCGGCGATGTCAGCAGCCAGGAGCCCTTCCACCGCCTGTTCAACCAGGGCTACATCCAGGCCTTCGCCTACACCGACTCCCGCGGCGTGCACGTGCCCGCCGAGGACGTGGTCGAGGAGGCCGACGGCACCTTCACGTACCAGGGCGAGAAGGTCACCCAGGAGTACGGGAAGATGGGCAAGTCGCTGAAGAACGCGGTCGCGCCCGACGACATGTACGAGGAGTACGGCGCGGATACCCTGCGCGTGTACGAGATGTCGATGGGGCCGCTGGACCTCTCCCGTCCCTGGGAGACCCGCGCGGTGGTCGGCTCGCAGCGCTTCCTGCAGCGCCTGTGGCGGCTGATCGTGGACGAGGAGACCGGCCGTCTCACCGTCACCGACGATCCGGCTGACCAGGCCACCCTGCAGGCCGTGCACCGGACGATCGACGGCGTGGGCCGTGACATGGAGCGGATGCATTTCAACACCGCGATCGCGAAGCTCATCGAGCTGGTGAACCACCTGACCAAGCAGCTCACCGCGAGCGGCTCCGTACCGCGCGCCGCGGTGGAGCCGCTCGTGCTGATGGTCGCGCCGCTCGCCCCGCACCTGGCCGAGGAGCTGTGGGTGAAGCTCGGGAAGACCGGCGGCATCTCCCGCGTGGACTACCCGGTCGCGAACCCGGAACTGCTGAAGGCCGAGCAGGTCACCTGCGTCGTCCAGGTCAAGGGCAAGGTCCGCCACCGGCTCGAGGTCGACCCGGAGATCTCCGCAGAGGACCTCGAGGCGGCCGTGATGGCCGAGGCGCGCGTCCAGGAGCTGCTCGAGGGGCAGACGGTCCGCAAGGTCATCGTCCGCGCCCCGAAGATCGTGAACATCGTGGTGTGAGCGTGAGCTGACTCGGGCTCGGGCGCTGTCTTCCCCGGGGGAGGGCGGCGCCCGAGCCGTCTTTCCCTCCACAGCCCCGGTTATCCACACACCGGGGCTGTGGCATGCACGGGGTCCCGCAGCGCGCCTACGGTCCCTGCATGAACACCTTCTGGGGATGCGACACCGAGTCGATGACCGACCTGTCCGCGCTGTACGGCGACCACGCCGGAACGCTGCAGACGCTGGGCCGAACGGCGGGGATGACGGCGCGGCTCGTGGACTGGTTCGGGCCGGACGCCGAGGAGCACCGCGACGCCACCGAGAAGACGATCGAGACGCTCATCTCCCTCGCCGAGACGATCCGGCGCCTCGGCGAGCTGCTCGGGACGGAGGCCGAGGAGCAGGACGAGGCCTCGAGCGCGGAGGGCACGAGCGTCTACGGGCAGTGCCCCAGTGATGATCCCGGGGATCTCCTCTCCGGGATCCGCACCGCCCCGCCGAGGGGTCCGATCCAGGGCAAGGGTCGCAACCCTCTGCAGCCCCTCGATCCGAAGACGCCGTGGTGGCAGCAGCCGATCGGCGGCCCAGTGCACATCATGGACCCTGAGGTGCAGCGCGCGATCACTAAGGCCCTCAAAGGCCTGGCGAAGGACTTCGACCAGGTACGTCCACTCATCGGTGGCCCGTTCATGCCGCAGTGGGAACCTCCCCAGCCGCAGATCGACGGCCCACTCCCCGAAGGAGAGAGCTTCGACCTGGACCCCGAGTTGCTGCGTCGCTCCTCGGAGCAGCGTGCAATGGCCACCGGAGCCCTCCCGATCATCGGCACCGTCCAGAGCGTGATGGACCTCCAGCAGAGCACCGAGGGGCGAGCCGAGCGGTGGGAGCAAGCCCTGGTCGATCACGGGCTTGAGGAGCTCGCCCCACTCACGAACATCGTGGGGTTCAGCGACGCCTCGATGACGATGCTCCTCGGCAAGGACTCTGCGGCAGGTCAGATGTTCGACGGGCTGGATCGGATGTGGGCGAACACCCAGCAGACCGGTGGCGAGGCCCTCTCCTCGCTCGCGGACGGGGACCTCGCGGGTGCCGCTCGTGCTGTCGAGCGGGGCGGCTATCGGCACGCGGATGCGCTCGCAGACGTGCTGACCGCCTCACCTCTCCCTGCGATGGCCACCGGGTCCGCGGACATGGCTGACTACGTCGCAAACGGCGTCGAGTACGTCTCCCCCGAGGCTGCTGAGAACATGCGCGAAGGCGCCTCGATCGTGCGGGAGTCCGGCGAGCGATACCAGCAGTTCCACGACGACATCACCGACGGGGAGACCTGGTACGACCGCCGCCGGCGCTACGCGCCCCTGCCCTGGGACCCGCAGAGCTGAGGGACCAGCTGTCGGAATGCCGCGAGGCGGCGCACCCCTCACAGGGTGCACCGCCTCGCGGACTCCTCAGCACGGGCCTCGCGCCGGGTTGCAGGCCTCAGGCCACGTCGTCTTCCGGGGCCTCCGCCTCCGCGGCATCCGTCCCGGCAGCGTCTGCCGCTGGCCCGTCGGCCTCTGACGTGGAGAGCGCCAGCGAGGTGCCGTCCTCGCCGACACCGACCGTGACCGTCTGCCCGTCGCTCACCTCGCCGCGCAGGATGAGCCGCGCGAGCGAGTCACCGATCTGCTTCTGCACGAGGCGCTTGAGGGGGCGCGCCCCGTAGACCGGATCGAAGCCCTCCTCGGCGAGCCAGCGGGTGGCGGCCTCGTCGACCACGAGCTGGATGCGGCGATCCCCGAGCCGCGCCGCGACCTCCGCGATCTGGAGCGTGACGATGCTGCCCAGCTGCTCTCGGGTGAGGGAATCGAACATGACGATGTCATCCAGGCGGTTGAGGAACTCGGGCTTGAACGAAGCCCGCACCACCTGCATCACCTTGTCGTGACGCTCCTGCTCAGGCAGGCCCTGGTCCTGCAGCACGTGCGCGCCCAGGTTCGAGGTGAGGATCAGGATCGTGGAGCGGAAGTCCACGGTCCGTCCCTGACCGTCGGTGAGCCGACCGTCGTCGAGCACCTGCAGCAGCACGTCGAACACGTCCGGATGTGCCTTCTCGATCTCGTCGAGCAGCACCACCGAGTAGGGACGGCGGCGCACCGCTTCGGTGAGCTGACCGCCCTCGTCGTAGCCGACGTAGCCCGGAGGCGCGCCGACCAGGCGCGCGACCGTGTGCTTCTCGGAGTACTCCGACATGTCGATGCGGATCATCGCCCGCTCGTCATCGAAGAGGAACTCCGCGAGCGCCTTCGCGAGCTCGGTCTTGCCCACGCCCGTCGGCCCCAGGAAGAGGAAGGAGCCGGTGGGACGATTCGGGTCCGCGATCCCCGCACGGGCACGGCGCACCGCATCGGAGACCTCGGTGACCGCACGGCGCTGACCGATCAGGCGCTTACCGAGCAGGTCCTCCATCTGCAGCAGCTTCTCGGTCTCGCCCTGCAGCAGGCGTCCGGCCGGGATCCCGGTCCAGGCGCCGACCACCTCGGCGATGTCGTCGGGCCCGACATGGTCGGCGACCATCGGCCGCTCCGCATCGGCGCCGCCAGCCTCCTGCTGCTCGGCCTCCCGCAGCTGCTCCTTGAGCGCCGGGATATCGCCGTAGAGGATCTTCGAGGCAGCGGTGAGATCGCCCTCGCGCTGGGCGCGATCGGCCTGCATGCGCAGCTGCTCGAGCTGAGCCTTCAGGTCACCGACCAGGTTCAGCCCGGCCTTCTCCCGCTCCCAGCGGGCCGAGAGCTCATCACGCTGCTCGATCCGCTCCGCGAGCTGGGAGCGCACCGAGTCGAGCTGCGCGAGGCTTCCCGGGTCCTCACTGCCGGCGAGCGCGAGCTCCTCCATCTTCAGCCGGTCCACCTGACGGCGCAGGATGTCCAGCTGCTCGGGCGAGGAGTCCAGCTCCATCCGCTGACGCGAGGCGGCCTCGTCGACCAGATCGATCGCCTTGTCCGGCAGCTGACGGCCGGAGATGTAGCGCGAGGAGAGGGAGGCCGCGGCGACCAGCGCCGCATCGGTGATAGTCACCTTGTGGTGCGCCTCGTACTTGTCCTTGAGGCCGCGGAGGATCGTCACCGTGTCCTCGACGCTCGGCTCCCCCACGAACACCTGCTGGTAGCGGCGCTCGAGGGCCGGGTCCTTCTCGATGTTCTCGCGGTACTCATCGAGCGTGGTCGCGCCGACCATGCGCAGCTCGCCACGGGCGAGCATGGGCTTGAGCATGTTGCCGGCGTCCATCGAGCCGTCACCGGAGCCTCCGGCACCGACCACGGTGTGCAGCTCGTCGATGAAGGTGATGATCTGCCCGCCGGAGTTGCGGATCTCGTCGAGGACCGCCTTCATGCGCTCCTCGAACTCGCCGCGGTACTTGGAGCCGGCGACCATCGAGGACAGGTCCAGCGAGATCAGGGTCTTGCCGCGCAGCGAGTCGGGGACGTCGCCTGCGACGATGCGCTGGGCGAGCCCCTCGACCACGGCGGTCTTGCCCACACCGGGCTCACCGATGAGGACGGGGTTGTTCTTGGTGCGTCGGGAGAGGACCTGCACGACCCGGCGGATCTCGGCGTCTCGCCCGATCACGGGGTCGAGCCGTCCCTCGCGGGCCATCTCGGTGAGGTCCACCCCGAACTTCTCGAGGCTCTGGAAGGTGCCCTCGGGGTTCTGGGAATCGTTCTGGGGCATGTGCTCATCTCCTGTGGTGAGGGTCCGGACGGCATCGCGCAGCGCGGCAGCGGTGGCGCCTGCGCCGGTGAGGAGGCGGGCGGCATCGTCCTTGCCGAGGGCGATGCCGATCATCAGGTGCTCGGTGGACAGGTAGGTGCGGGAGGCGGCGTCCGCTTCATGGCGGGCCGCTTCGAGGGCGTCGAAGCCCGTGCCGACGAACGTGGGGGACGCGCCGCCGCTCACGCGCGGCAGAGCGGCGATCCCGGCTTCGGCACGGCTTTGAACAGTGGCGGCGTCCGCGCCGGTCGCCTCGAGGGCCGCGCGGCCGATGCCATCGGCCTGGCCGACGAGGGCCCACAGCAGGTGCAGCGAGCTGATCTGCGGGTTGCCGAGCTCGACGGCCTTCTCCGCGGCGGCGGTGACGGCCTCCTGCGACCGGGTGGTGAACTGGAACTCCACGATGCTCCTTCCTCCTGTGCGACGGGAGCGGTGCGCCCCGCAGGCTGCGAAGCGGCGTACGACAGGATCAACGACACCGAAGTTGAGTCTATTCCGCTCAACCCCGTGAGTCCTCCGCCACGTCGCCGGAGAGACCCCGCCGGAGAGTCGCCGCCGCGTGCATTGCACCGACGGCAATCCGCTGAGGCGCGGCCCCCTATATCCACACTCGGCACGGATCCGACGGATGTGAGGCGGTGCACCTGTAGCATCGCAGAGCAGAGGCGGCGCCTTGCACCTGGGGGAATCCGAGCGAGGGCCGCATCCCTCCTTCCTGACGCCTGCCATCGAGAACCGAGGCCCTCATGACCCAGTCCCCGCAGCAGCCGAGCGGCGGCCAGCACATGCCCAATGGACGCCCGCGTCCCGGCGCTCCGACGGTCGCGCCGGGTGCACCGTCCTTCCAGACCCAACCTCGCTATGTCGATTACGGCAACCCGCGCGCGTACGACACCTCGATGCGTCCGGCCTCGGGGCTCACCGCCGCGCGCTACGCCCCCGCGCAGATCCAGCAGCCCTCCCAGGCGCTGCCCTCCTCCGCCTGGGGCACGCAGACCCGGCGCGTGCAGGAGGTCTCGCAGGTCGCGCACAAGGCACCGACCACGTCGATCCTCACCTGGATCGCTCTGGCCGTCCTCGGCTTCGCGCTGATCGCGGTGCTGGGCCTGTCGCTGCTGCAGTTCGTGGTTTTCTCGAGCGCGAACCCGGTGTGGTGGCCTGTCACGGCCTTCCTCGCACTGCTCTCGCTCCTGGTCATCGCGGGCGTCATCCTGCTGGCGGACCGCTGGGATCCGCAGCCGCTCCCGCTGCTGCTGATCGCCGTGTTCTGGGGAGGGGCGGTCGCCTACGGCCTCGCGCTGGTGTTCAACACCCTCAACGGCATGGTCTTCTTCGCGCTGACCGGCGATGAAGGCCTCGCGGACAGACTCATGGGGGTGATCAGCGCCCCGCTCGTGGAGGAGACCGGAAAGGGTCTCGGACTGCTGGTCCTCATGCTCCTCGCTCGACGCTACTTCAACGGCCCGCTCGATGGCCTCATCTACGGTGCGCTCATCGGCGGCGGCTTCGCGTTCTCCGAGAACATCCTCTACTACAACCGCTTCCTCGAGCTGGGCGGTGGCGAGGCGGTCGCATTGACCTTCGTGTTCCGCGGAATCCTCAGCATCTTCGGCCATGCCATGTACGCCTCGTTCACCGGGATCATCGTCGGGTTCGTGGTGCGCAAGTGGGGTTCATTGCTGGGCTTCCTCGTCTTCCTCCCCGCGCTGATCCCCGGCATGCTCTTCCACGCGACGTGGAACTTCTTCGCTGGATCACCCTCCACCATCGTCATGATCGCGATGTTCGCGGTGGAGGCCGTGCTGTCCTTCCTCTGGCTGTGCCTGATCGGCCTGCTGGTCTGGGACGAGTCCCGGCTGACCCGGGTGCGCCTGGGCGATTACGCAAACCTCGGATGGCTCACCCATGAGGAGGTCGACATGCTCGCGACCTGGACGGGCCGGCGCGAGGGCAAACGCTGGGCCGCCCAGATCGGGGCGAAGCCGGTGATGAAGACCTTCATCCGCGAGAGCGCGGACCTCGCCTCGATCCGTCAGCGACTCCTCGCCGACGGCGCGAACCCGAAGGTGGTCGGGATCGAGCAGCAGCTGCTGACCCGTCTCACGGAGAATCGTCGGGAGCTTCTCTCCCACGTCCGCTGAGCGGGACGCCGTCCGCGTCCCGGCCGCGCAGACGGTCCAGGGCCCGGCGCTCGCGCTTCGTGGGGCGGCCGCTCCCCCGCTCGCGGCGGGGCGGAGCGGCGGCCAGCTGCGGCGCGGGCTCCGGGCTGTGGTCCTCATAGGCCTCGCGCGCGATCGGGGCGCCGACGCGCTTGGTGAGGATCTTCGTGATCACCACGATCTTCTCCCGGCCCGGGGAGCGGATTCGCAGCTCATCGCCGACGACGACCTTCTGCGCGGCCTTGACAGGCTCGCCGTTGCGTCGCACATGCCCACCTCGGCAGGCGGCGGTCGCCGCGGAGCGGGTGGGCTGCAGCCTCGCGCTCCACAGCCACACATCCAGCCGCACGCCCTGCGGCCCCTCGGCGGGGGCGGGTGTCCCAGCGCTCATGCGGCCGCGGGCCGGCGCACCAGCGGCCAGGGATCATGCGCCTCGAGCTGTGCGGCGAGATCCAGCAGCAGCGATTCCTCGCCGGGCCGGGTCGCACCGAGCTGAATGCCGAAGGGCAGCTCCACACCGTCGACCTCCTCGCGGTGCAGAGGAACAGCGATCGCGGCCGTGCCGAGCATGTTCCAGGTGCTGGTCCACGGGGTGAAGGCGCACTGCGCATCGAAGTCGTCCTCGCCGCTGGGGAGCTGCAGCTCAGCGGGCGGCAGCGGCGGGGTGGCGAGCGCGGGGGTGAGTACCGCATCCAGTCCGTCGAAGGCCTCGAGGGTGCGCCGGGCGAGGGACTGCACGCCGGCGAACGCACGGGCGAGGTCGACGCCGCTGAATCCCTGTCCCTGCTCGCGCAGCCAGCGGGTGAGCTCGAGGATCTCCCCCTCCCGCTCGGGCGGGAGCGGGATCGAGGCGGCGCCCACGGTCCACAGCGGCATGAAGGTGCGCCAGTCCTCAGGGGGGAACGGGGCGGGGATGTCCACGAGGGTGTGCCCGAGGTCGGCCAGCAGGGTGCGGGCCCGTTCGAGCCCGCGCAGCGCGGCGGGGTGGATGTTCGTGTCTGCGGCGAGCGGGGCGAGGAGCACCCCGATCCGGCGGGGCCTCGTGCCCTGTCCGTCGGCCTCTCGACCGGGGTCATGCTCGGCCTCGAGCCGGGCGAGGTGGGAGCCGGCCACATGCGGCGAGGGAGTGAAGTCCCCGGTGCGCGGCCCAGCCATCAGATCCAGGCCCACCGCCGCGTCGCGGACCGTGCGTGCGAGGATCCCGTCGGTCACGAGTCCCATCCCCTCGGTGCCGTAGGGGCCGGGCGAGATGAGGCCGCGGCTGGGCTTCAGGCCGACGATCCCGCAGCACGCGGCAGGGATGCGCACCGAGCCGCCGCCGTCGGAGCCGTGGGCGAGAGGAACCACGCCCGCGGCGACCGCAGCGGCCGCACCGCCTGAGGAGCCTCCCGCGGTGCGGCTCAGGTCCCAGGGGGTGCGGGCAGGCGCGCCGGTGGCGGGCTCGGTGTAGCAGGGCATCCCGAACTCGGGCGTCGAGGTCTTGCCGACCGTCAGCGTGCCGCCGTCGAGGATCTTCTGGGCGACACCATCGGTGACGCTCGCGATGTTCCCGCGCAGCACGGCGCTGCCCGCTTCGAAGGGCTGGCCGGCGATCTGCGTGAGGTCTTTGATCGGCAGCGGCACCCCGAGCAGCGGCGCGCGCACCGCGAGCTCGGCGGTGGTGCCGGTGCGGCGGGCCTCGGCGAGCCGCTGGGCGGCGGCGTCGGCCTGGGCGCGGGTGAGCTCCTCGAGGACGTGGGCGAAGGCGCCGACCTGCGCGCCGATGCCGCGGGCTGCCTCGAGCGTGCTCTCGGCGAGCTCGTGCACGTCCAGTTCCCCGGAGCGCAGCGCCTGCGCGGTCGCGAGTGCGTCTCGCGGCGTCTCCGCCGAAGCCTCTGAAGGATCAGCAGGCCCCTCAGACCCGACGGTCATTCCCGCTCCCCCGCCCGCTCCGGGGCACGTCCCTGTGCCTGAAGGGAGGCACGGACGTGCTCGACGATCCCGTCGGCCGCCTCGGCGATCTGCTCCCAGGTGAGCTCGAAGTCGCTCTCATCGCCGTACCAGGGGTCGCGGATCCCGGTGTCCTCGGGCACGACGGGCGCGAACTCGCGCACCATGCGCAGACTCTGCTCGGCGCGCTCGGGACCGAGCGCGCG
>DAHVRS010000357.1 GCA_027322375.1 Brachybacterium sp.
GGTCGAGCTCCTGGGTGGGGGGCGCCATCCCGCCGGGGAGCAGCTCGCGGGCGTCCTCGCCGAGCTCGCGGCCTGGAAGGTCGACCAGGTCAGCGACCCGGATCCGACCATGACCGTCCTCGCCGCCGCAGCGCTCCAGGACCTCGCCGAGCGCCTTCCCGCCGAGCAGGCGGAGCTCACCGTGCATGTCGACCGGGCACTGCCCGTTCTGCGCGCTCTTCTGGAGCGGACGCACCCCGCCGCCTCAGCGTGATTGTCTTCACGTTATCGCTGGCTGAGGCCTTTTCGGGTGTGGAGCACTCCGAGCCCCGTGTTACTGTTCTTCCTGTCAGAACGACGCACAGTCGGAACGACGATCACCTGTCCGGGTGGCGGAATTGGTAGACGCGCTAGCTTGAGGTGCTAGTGCCCGCTTTAGGGCGTGGGGGTTCAAGTCCCCCCTCGGACACCGCAGGGAAGGCCCCGGCTCGATATTCGAGTCGGGGCCTTCCGCATTCCCACGCCCCTCCTGGCATGTCCGGTATCCCGTACGCGTCCCGCATCGTCGCGCTGGACCTGGGAAGATGTGGCCGGACATTCCGGCCAGCGCGTCACTTCCGCCCCTGCCCGGCCGTCCTCCCTTTCCTGGCGCGCTGCACAGCTCGCTTCCCTTCCACCCAGGAGATCCCTATGGAGATCGACGGCTGGTCACAGACCCTCGGGGCCGCGCCGCTGCTCGCGATCGCAGGTGGCGCGATCGCGCTCATCCTTGTGCTCGTCATCCGCTTCAAGCTCCACGCCTTCCTCACCCTCGTGCTGGTCAGCCTGCTGACCGCGTTCGCCACCGGCATCCCCGCCTCCTCCGTGGTGAGCGTGCTGCTCAGCGGCTTCGGCTCGACCCTCGCCTCCGTCGCCCTGCTCGTGGGCCTCGGCGCCATGCTCGGCAAGCTCATCGAGCACTCCGGCGGTGCGACGGTGCTCGCCGAGAAGATGATCGAGGTGTTCGGCGAGAAGCGCGCCCCGCTCGCCCTCGGCGTCGCCTCGCTGCTCATGGGCTTCCCCATGTTCTTCGACGCGGGCCTGATCGTCATGCTGCCCATCGTGTTCGCCGTCGCTGCGCGCCTCGGCGGACCGGTGCTGCTCTACGCCATGCCGTCGGCCGTGGCCTTCTCCGCCATGCACGTCTTCGTGCCCCCGCACCCCGGCCCGGTCCCCGCGACCGAGCTGTACGGCGCGAACCTCGGCGTGGTCCTGGCGATCGGCCTGGTCGCCGTGATCCCCACCTTCTACCTCACCGGTGTGCTGTGGGGCCGCTTCACCGCGAAGCGCTTCCCCTTCACCCTCGAGACCATCGGCGGGATCTTCGGTGGCGGTGACCAGGAGCCCGTGGATAACCCGCCGCGCGTGGGCACCGTCATCGCCGTGCTCCTGCTGCCGATGGTGCTGATCTTCCTCAACACGGGCCTCGACTTCCTCCGCGCCGCCGGCGTGGTCGACGCGGACGCCGCCTGGTACGGCGCGCTGACCACGATCGGCTCCTCCTCCGTGGCGCTGCTGATCTCCGTGCTCGTCGCCCTCGTGGTGCTCGGCACCCGCCGCGGCATCAGCGGCACGGCGCTCGAGAAGATCGTCGACTCCTCCCTGGGCCCGATCTGCTCGGTCGTGCTCATCACCGGCGCCGGTGGCATGTTCGGCGGCGTGCTGCGCACCTCCGGCATCGGTGACGCGCTCTCCGACGTGCTCAGCGACCTCGGACTCCCGCTCATCGTCGCGGCGTACGTCATCGCCGTCGTGATGCGCGTCGCGCAGGGCTCGGCGACCGTCGCGCTCGTCACCGCCGCCGGGCTCATGGCGCCCGCGGTCGCGGCCGCCGGCTACTCCCCGGGGCAGATCGCGGCGATCACCATCGCGACTGCGGCCGGCTCCGTCTTCGCCTCCCACGTCAACGACTCCGAGTTCTGGCTGGTCGGACGCCTGCTGGACATGGATGTCGCCACGACCTTGCGCACCTGGACCGTGCAGCAGACCCTCGAGTCCGTGATCGGCTTCGTCATCGCCGCCGGGATCTTCCTGATCTTCTGATCCCGCTCCGCTGACACCTCCCGCCGACGCCCCGTGGCAGGCGCCTCACCGCGCCCGCCCCGGGGCGCTCGCGTGCCCGGACGCCGCGCGGGCCGTGGAAGAATCCAGGGCATGGTCCATGTCTTCCTCCACGAGCCCGTGATCGCCGGGAACACCGGCAACGCGATCCGCCTGGCCGCCGTGACCGGCGCCCGCCTCCACCTCATCGAGCCGCTCGGCTTCGACTTCGAGGACGCGAAGCTCCGCCGTGCCGGACTGGACTACCACGACCTCGCCGACGTGAAGATCCACCCCGATCTCGAGAATGCCCTCGCCGCCGTCCCGACCTCGCGCATCTTCGCCTTCACTGCGCACACGGACGTCACCTTCGAGGCGGTCGAGTACCGCAGCGATGACGTCCTCCTGTTCGGCACCGAGCCGACGGGCCTGCCCGAGGAGGTGCTCGAGCACCCCCGCATCACCTCCCGCATCCGGATCCCGATGCTTCCCGCCCGCCGCTCTCTGAACCTCTCCAACGCCGTCTCCATCGCCGTCTACGAGGCGTGGCGTCAGCAGGGCTTCGACGGAGCCGGGGTCGGGGCATGAGCCGCTCGGACCGCCACGGGCTGCCTGCCCGCCTCGAACGCCGCAACGCCCTGTTCCAGCAGTGGCAGTCGCTGCTGACCAACCGCACCAAGCGCACGCGCAGCGGGGAGATGCTCATCCAGGGCGTCCGCCCCATCACGCAGGCGATCGCGCACGGCGTCGAGATCCGTGCGCTGCTCAGCGACGACCGGCCGAGCCCGTCCCGCTGGGCGCAGGACCTCCTCGCCGCCGCGCCGGCGCCCGTCGTCCAGGTCGCGCCTGAGCTCATGGCCGAGCTGGGGGAGCGGGAGGACGGCGCCCCGGAGCTGCTCGCCCTCGCCGCCGTCCCCTCCGACGATCTCTCCCGCCTGGAC
>DAHVRS010000360.1 GCA_027322375.1 Brachybacterium sp.
TCTCGAGACCACGGAGACCTCCTGGATCAGCGCCGCCGACCAGGTGCTCGTCATCGAGCGGCGCACCGACCACGGTGACCTCGGGCCGCTGCGCCTCCGCCTGACCTCCCCGCAGCAGCACTCCTCGACCCGGGTCATCGACGGGGCGCTGCAGCTCACGGCTCGGATGGCGGCGGACGTGCGCCGGGAGGGCAAGCAGGAGCGGCTCGTGCCCGACCCTGCTCCGGGCGCGGCGGTCACCGCGCTGGTCCTCGCCCGACTCGAGCACAACGGCACGGCCGAGACCGGCCCGGACGGGACGCTGCGGGTGGACGGTGCGACACGGCTGCAGATCGTGCTGACCGCCGTGACCGACTCCCGCGGCGCCCAGGAGGTGCCGCACGGGGACCGCGACCGCCTTGCCGCGCAGGCGGGGACCGTGCTCGATGCCGCCCTCGCCCGGCCCGCCACGGAGCTGGCCGCCCGGCACGTCGCCGCGCACCGTGAGCTGTGGGACCGGACCGCGGTGCGGCTCGTGCCCTCGCACGCGGAGGAGATCGAGGTCGTCCCGCTGCTGGCCCGCACCGCTGCCGACGGCGACTCGCGCCTGCTCGCCCAGCTCGCCGCTGCCTACGGCCGCTACCTGCTGATCTCCTCCTCCCGCCCCGGCACCCTGCCCGCGAACCTGCAGGGGGTCTGGAACCAGGAGCTGCTGCCGCCCTGGCACGGCGACTACACCACCAACATCAACGTCGAGATGAACTACTGGCCGGCCGAGCCCGCCGGGCTGCCCGAGTGCCATGAGCCGCTGCTGGACTGGCTCGAGGACCTCGCCCGCTCCGGGCAGCGCACCGCCCGCGCGCTCTACGGCCTGCCCGGCTGGACCGCGCACCACAATGCGGACCGCTGGGCGTTCACCGCCCCCGTGGGCGATGGCGCCTTCGATCCGGTGTGGTCGATGTGGCCGCTCGCCGGGGCGTGGCTGTGCCGGCACGTGCGCGAGCACTGGGACTTCTCCCGTGACCCGGCGGTGCTGGAGCGGTTCTGGCCGGTGCTGCGCGGCGCCGCCGAGTTCCTCGAGGCGTGGCTGGTGGAGATCGAACCCGGGGTGCTCGGCACCTCCCCGTCGACCTCCCCGGAGAACCGCTTCCGCACCGCCGACGGGTTCGAGACGGGGCTGGACGTCTCCACCACGGCGGATCTCGCGATGCTCCGCGATCACTTCCGCACCACCCTGGAGGCGGCCGCGGAACTCGGGATCGAGGACCCGCTGCTGCCCCGGCTGCGCACTGCGCTCGAGCAGCTGCCTGCGGAGCGGATCGATGCACACGGCAGGATCGCCGAGTGGTGGCAGGACCATGAGGAGGCCGATCCGCTCCACCGCCACCAGACCCACCTGTACTCGGTGCTGCCCGGGGACGCGGTCACCGTGGCGGATCGCGAGCTCGCCGCCGCCGCGACCGCGTCCCTGGATGCCCGCGGCCCCGACTCGACCGGCTGGTCCCTCGCCTGGCGGGTGGGGCTGCGGGCACGCCTGCACGACGCCGAGGCCGCGCACCGCTCCCTGCTCGCCTTCCTCGCCCCCGTCGAGGATCCCGACGCCCCGGGCCCGCACGGCCGGGCCGGCCTGTACGGCAACCTGTTCTGCGCCCACCCGCCGTTCCAGATCGATGGCAACCTCGGCATCACCGCCGCGATCCTGGAGATGATCGTCCAGTCCCACGCCGGAGCGATCGACCTGCTGCCGGCCCTGCCCGAGGGATGGGCCGAGGGGTCGGTGCGCGGGGTGCGGCTGCGCGGAGCGGCGAGCCTGGACCTGGACTGGTCCGGCGGCGCCCCGACCCGGGTCGTGCTGCGGGCCGCCAGCCCCGCCGGCCGGAGCACGCCCGACAGTCAGCGCACTCTTGTGCTGCGCCACCGCGGGCGTGAGCTGGCCGTGGAGCTGCCGGGCGGCGCCCCCGTCGAGGTGGATCCGGCCGCGCTGGCCCGCTGAACGGACTTCGCCCGCTCACTCCCCCAGTCGCAGCTCCACCGTCGCGAAGGAGTGCGGCGGCAACGTCACCTCGAGCCCCAGCTCGTGCTCCCGCAGCTCCGTGAGCGGCACCGGGGCGACAGCATCCGGCTGCTCGGGAGTGTTGTGAGCGGCTGTGCTCGCGCCGGTCAGTACGGTCGCCTCGTGCCCGGTCACCGTGCGGCCGCGCAGGTCCAGGACCAGGGTGCGGGGCTCGTCGGCCGAGAGGTTCGAGAGCGAGACGAGCGCGGTCCCCTCCTCGGCGCGCAGCGAGGCGGAAGCGGAGAGCAGCGGCAGCGGGCGGCCGTCGACCTCCTGGACCTCCTCGGGAAGCAGCAGGTGGGCGTCAAGCGCCGCGGCGTCCTGGTGCCCCGCGTTCATCGCGAACACGTGGTAGGTCGGGGTGAGCACGAGCGCGCCGGAGTCCGGATCGGTGAGGATCATCGCCTGCAGCACGTTCACCGTCTGGGCGATGTTCGCCATGAGCAGGCGGTCCGCGTGGCGGTGGAAGCCGTCGAAGTGGATGCTCGCCACGAGGGCGTCGCGCACCGTGTTCTGCTGGTACAGGAAGCCGGGGTTGGTGCCGGGCTCCACGTTCCACCAGGTGCCCCACTCGTCGAAGACCAGTCCCACCTTGCGGTGCGGGTCGTAGCGGTCCATGACGGTCGAGTGGCGGGCCACGAGCTCCTCGGCGAAGGCCGCGCGGGAGAGGGTGCGGTACCACTCCTCCTCGCTGAACTCGGTGGCGGATCCCTTGTCCGCCCACGGCCCGGACATCGTGTAGTAGTGCAGGGAGATCGCCTGGAAGGGGCCGGGCCGGCCGTCACGGCCCTCGAGGCCGTCGATCGCGCGCATCAGCGCCTCGGTCCAGGCGTAGTCGCCGTCGGAGGCGCCGGCGGCGATGCGGGTGACCTGGTTGTCGCCGTGGTCGCGCACGTAGGTGGCGTACTGGCGGGCGAGCGCGGCGTAGTCCTCGGCGCACATGTTCCCGCCGCAGCCCCAGGCCTCGTTGCCGATGCCGAAGAACGGCACGGTCCACGGCTCGTCCCGGCCGTTCTCGCGGCGCAGCGCCGCCATCGGCGAGTCGTCGGCGCGGGTGAGGTACTCGATCCAGTCGCTCATCTCGCGCACCGTGCCGGAGCCGACGTTGCCGTTGACGTACGCCTCGGTGCCGAGCAGCTCGACGAGGTCCATGAACTCGTGGGTGCCGAAGGAGTTGTCCTCGACGATGTCGCCCCAGTGGGAGTTGACCATGCGGGGGCGGTCCTCGCGCGGGCCGATCCCGTCGCGCCAGTGGTAGTCGTCGGCGAAGCAGCCGCCGGGCCAGCGCAGGTTCGGGATCCGCAGGGCTCGCAGCGCCTCGACCACGTCGGTGCGGATGCCGCGCACGTTAGGGATCTCGGAGTCCTCGCCCACGTAGAAGCCGCCGTAGATGCAGCGGCCCAGGTGCTCGGCGAAGTGGCCGTAGAGGTGGCGGCTGATGGTGGCGCCGGGCAGGTCCAGATCGATGACCACGCGAGCGGGGCCGTCGGTGCGACTGCTGCGCGGTCCGGCCGGGCCGGTGGCGCGGGAGCCGGTGATGGTGGGGCTGAGCGCGGCGGTCAGGCCGGTGGCGAGCGA
>DAHVRS010000365.1 GCA_027322375.1 Brachybacterium sp.
GGGGAGAAGCCGAGCGGTTCAGGCAGGGCGCCGAGCGCCTCCGCCTCCTCCGTGGTGGGCTCGGGGTTCAGCGGGTGCGTGACGGGATACATGAGCAGCGACAGGGCCGGAGCACAGCCCTCCTCCGCGAGGCGCAGGCTCGCCGCGGCGGCGAGGTTCCCACCGGCCGACGCACCGCCGAGGGCGAGGCGAGCAGGGTCGATGCCGAGCTCGCCTGCCTGGGCCCGGGTCCAGTCCGCGGCGGCGATCACGTCATCGCACGGGATCGGCGCACGGACCTCGAGGTCCTCCGGGGTGCCGGGCAGGCGGCGGGCGGGATTGCCGCCAAGCGGTTCGTCGCACAGTCGGTAGTCGACGGAGACGACGACGGCGTCCGCGCGTCCGGCGACGCCGCGTGCGGTCGCGTCGGCCTCGGGCATGTCGAGGTCGCCGTGCTGGAAGGACCCGCCGTGGCAGAACACGAGCACGGGCCGCGGCGCGGCCGACGGGGTGCGCGGGCTGTAGACCCGGACGGGCACCGGACCGTGAGGGCCGGGCGCAGAGTCATCGCGGACATCGAGGTCCCACTCCTCGCGGGGACCGTAGGGCGCGTTCCAGGCGGCGTCCTGCTCCGGGGTGGGGCCGCCGGCGGCATAGGCGTCCGAGAGATCGCGCAGGCGGGCGGCCATCTGCCCGAGTGCGGAGGGATGGAGCTCAGGGATCTGGCGTGCGGAGGTCATGGGGCCTTCTGTTCTGGGGCGGGTCGCTCGGCGGTGAGCGGGAGGTGCGGGGAGCGGGGTCAGCGGGGGCGGGAGGCGAGGACGACCTCGCAGTCGAAGCGCTGCGAGGAGGCCATGTCGCCGCGGAACCACAGGAGGTGCTCGGTGGCGGGGTCGCCGGGGGCGAGGATCGGGCGGAGGTTGTCGACCGCGGAGTCCTCGGTGATCGCGGTCCACGACCACGTCGCACCCCCGTCGGCCGTGCGACCGCGAAACAGCTCCCGGCGTTCCAGGTTGCGGCCGTCGCGCGGGTCGATCGGGGTGGAGAGCACGAGGTGGTCGGGGTCGTAGGGGTCCAGTGCGGCAAGGCCGGTGTAGTCCTGCTCGTGGGGCAGGAGGCCCGGGCCCGCTGCGGCGAGGGGGTGCACGGCCCAGTTCCCGTCGGCGCCGAGACGGGCGTAGAGGAGCCGCAGATCAGGGACGGGAACGTCGTTCCCGTTGGCATCCCGTACCGCGTCCGGGCTGGTCACTGCGCTGCCTTCGGGCCAGCCGTCATGGTCGGCGCGGGCGGTCATCACTGCAGAGACCACTCCGTTCACGTCCCGCAGGTCGGTGGTCCAGGCGTGGCTGAGCAGCGCCCCGCCCACCTCGCTGCCGCGGGGCAGGATCGTGGTGAGCTGGTCCTGGTTGATCGGAGGGTCGGTGAACAGCTGACCGCCCACCACCTGCCCGGTTGAGTCGTGGAGGCGGCCGCTGGAGAGGACGCCGTGGTGGATCGCGTTGTCGTAGTCGCGGGGATGGTGGTCGGTCGCGATGACGTGCAGCCCGTCGGGTCCGTCGGCGTAGCGGGCGTAGGCGTTGACGTAGCCGATCTTCTCGCGGTGGAACAGCTTGCCCTCGAAAGTCCAGGTCTCACCGTGGTCGTCGGAGACGAGCGCGCAGGGGTCGTCGTTGATCGCGCGGACGAAGCAGTACAGGCGCCCGTCGAGCTCGTGGAGGTTCGAGTAGGTGACGCGGCGGCTCCCGGTGAGGCCGGACCAGTCGAGGATCTTCTCCTCGCCCCAGCGAGTGGGGTCGCCGGGCTCGCTGATCCGCCAGTAGGTGTTGTCGTCGGTCTTGTGGCGGGCGTAGACCGCGAGCCAGCGCCCGTCGGGCCGCAGCCAGAGCGCGGGCACGTCGTGGTCATCGGACTCGAAGCCCTCGTGCAGGGTCACGACCTGCACGTCCCCGCTCTCGAGGTCCACGACGTTCAGGTCGAGGTCGCCGCCGCGGC
>DAHVRS010000369.1 GCA_027322375.1 Brachybacterium sp.
GGCTACATCCAGGACAAACCCCGCTACCTCAACCGCCTCAAGCGCATCGAAGGCCAAGCCCGCGGGATTTCTCGGATGGTCGACGAGGAGGACTACTGCATCGACATCCTCACCCAGATCTCTGCCCTGAACAGCGCACTCGAGAATGTAGCGCTGGGACTGCTCGACGACCACCTCCGTCACTGCGTCCTCGACGCCGCCCGGGAAGGCGGAGAAGCAGCCGAGATCAAACTGAAGGAGGCCTCCGACGCGGTACGGCGCCTCGTCAAGGCGTGACGCGTTCCCGGGGACCGCTTGCTCTCTCTCGTAGGCGGGCCGCGGTGCGGTTACAGTCCGATCTTGCCGGCTGTGGAGTCTTCGAGGGCGCTGGCGGGGCGCACGTACCGTGCGAGTGAGTCCAGTCGACGGTGTCTGGTAGTGCGGGAGATGGTCATCGGGTCGACGCCCGCCGCTGCGGCGGATGTCGCGTGGCCCGCACGCAGTGAGTGTCCCGAGACCCAGGTCTGGGCGACTCCTGCTGTGTGGGCGTAGTCCTTCCCGCTGATGCCGGCTGCGGCGGCGCGAGCCTGGATGATGCGGGCGATCGAGCGGTCCGACAACGCAGCGTTGGCGATCCGGGAGTGGTTGTAGATCCGGGAGAACACGGGGGTTCCATCCCCGAGGCGTCTGCCGCTGGCTTCGAGCCACGCCTCGAGTGCCAACACGGGGCAGGTCTCGGGGTGAGCTCCGAAGGGGATGCCGATGAGGTCGCCTCTCCCGGTCTGGTCGGTCTTCGAGCGGCGTATGCGCAGCAGCAGGCCGGCGTCCTGGCGGGCGATGTCGTTCGTGGTGAGTGCCGCGATCTCGCTTCTGCGCTGGGCTGCGGCGAGCCCGAGGAGGAGGATCGCGCGGTCGCGCTTTCCGGTCGCGGTCTCGAGGTCCTCCATCGCGTCGATGATCTGACGCATCAGGATGGTCGTCAGCGGTGTTGCTCGACGGGACGGTGCGGTCCCGAGCGTCCTGCCGACGGAGCGGAGTGCCTGGCGGACTCCGTGGTGAGCCGTGGGGTCATCGAGGCCAGTGTCGAGGTGGGCGGCCGAGATGGCGGCGACGTCGCGGGAAATCGTCGAGTGAGCGACGTACGTGGAGCGGTGCGCGATGTAGGACGCGACGACTTCCGGGCCTGTGGGTACAGCGGGGTAGCCGCGCTCCTGGCACCAGGCCGTGAAGGTGCGCATGGCGGAGGCGTAGGAGCGCCTGGTCTCGGCGGAGCGACTGCCCGCGAGAAGAGTGCCTACGTTCTGGGCGTCCTCGAGCCTGACGGGCGTGGGCAGTGGCGTCCGCTTCTGGATGGCTCTGCTCATGTGCCCTCCCTTGATCGCACGAGAACTCGTGCGCTGTCGCGGCGCGGGACGTCGGGGATCAGACGGCGCTTTGTGTTCCTGTCGGGCGACCCATTCGTTGATGCCGGAGACGCGGTAGCGGACGCGGCCGCCGACTTTGACGTAGTCGGGTCCCATGTTGAGGCTGCGCCAGTTGGCGAGGGTTCCAGTGGAGAGTCCGAGGACGTCGGCGACGTCGTTGGCGGTCATCAGTTCGTCGAGCGTGACGACATCGTGGACGGCGGGCTTGCGGGGCATCGTGACCTCCGAAGTGGCGGGGCCGTGGCTCGGCCCTTGTGCTCCGCGACAGTGGGCGGGGGTTCACGGAACCTGTCGCAAAGCACCTCCCGGAGGCCGACGGTTCACGGTGGCTCCCTGTCGTGCACGTCTCTTGTCGTCTGTGCCCCGCGGGCTTCACGGAGTAGCCTGATGGTCTCGATTCGAAGCGATCTGCTCCGCCCAGGCTGGGCGTGGAGCTCGCGGAGCAGGAGCGAGTTAAGAGCGAGTTATCCGGTGTAGCACCGTGAAAACGGGGGCCATCCGGTGACACTCGATGAGGCAACTTTCGCCCATGCGCCCAGGTCAGAACGTCCAAACACCGCAATGACCTGCGAGAACGAAAGACCCCGTTCCGTAATCCGTCGGTCGCGGGTTCAAGCCCCGCCTGGGCTACGGATATGCGGCGCCGACCAGGCATTCAGGTGCGCTGCAGCAGATGACGCAGCGCCCCCTCGAGCTCCGGATGCGCGGTCACGAACCCGTCCGCCTCCAGGCGGGCGGACGAGACGCGCTGATCGGTGCGGATCAGCTCGTCGGCACCGGCCCGGCCGAGCACGAGTGCCGGGCCCGCCGCGGGGACCGGGACCAGGGCGGGACGGTGCAGCACCCGGCCGAGGGTGCGGGCGAACTCCCCTGCCGTGACCGTGCCGGGCGCGACCGCGTTGAGCGGCCCGTCGGCCGTGGGCGAGAGGAGCGCGTGGGCGTAGGCGCGCGCCATGTCGTCGAGCGTGATCCAGGAGAGTGCCGCGTCGGCTGCGGTGAGCCGCCCGCCGGTGCCGGCGAGGAAGAGCGGCAGCTGGGGCAAGAGGGAACCTCCGCCGTCGGAGAGCACGAGGCCGGTGCGCAGCAGGGCGACGCGCACCCCCGCCTCCCTCGCGGGTGCGGTCGCCGCCTCCCAGTCCCGCACGACGCCGGCGAGGAATCCCTCCCCGGCGCTCGCACCCTCGACGAGCAGCTCGCCCGGTCGGCGCGGTCCGTAGATCCCGATGGCGGAGGCCTGGACGAGCACGCGGGGGCCCTCGCGCATCCCGGCGAGTGTGCGGGCGAGGAGGGAGGTGGTCGCGAGGCGGGAGTCACGGATCTCGCGCCGGGCCGTGGCGGTCCAGCGGGTCGCAATCGAGCGGCCGGCGAGGTCCACGACGGCGTCGACCCCCTCGAGGTCGGCCGGATCGAGCCGCCCGGCCGCCGGATCCCAGGAGATCTCGCCGGGTCCGGCCGCCCGGCCGCGGACCATCCGCAGCACGGTGTGCCCGCCGGTGGTGAGCAGGGCGGCGAGCTGGGTGCCGATGAGTCCCGAGGCGCCGGCGATCGCGATCCTGAGGCGGGGTGCCTCGCCCCAGCGGGCGTGGAGGGCGAGGTCCTCTCGCAGCTGGCGGGCTCGGAAGGCGAGGAGCTCCTGCACAGAGCGCTCGATCCGGGGAGCGAACGGGGCGAGGGCTCGTGGCGGCTCGATCTCGAGGCGGTCCGCCATGACGGCGCGCCCGTTCTCCTCGAGGACGGCGTGCTCGTGACGCCAGGTCCGCCAGGGCCCCTTCATCTGCTGGTCCACGAACCGCAGCGCAGCTGCTTCGTCCCCGGGGCGGTGGTCCTCGGCGTGACGGAGGAGCCAGCGCGGGCGGAGCGGGGCGGGGAGCACGGCCGGGCCGAGCCGCACGGCCACCAGTCGTCCCGCCTCCGTCCCGCCGGCGCGGGGATCCTCCGGGCCGCCGAGGCCCGGCGGGGTGAGGCGCACGAGCGCACCGGGACGCTCCATCCATACCCGCACCTCCGCAGCCGTGGCGGCGAGGGTGTGCCGGGACTCGATCCTCATGGCGCCTCCAGTGCTCACGGCCTCGTGGGGCCACCGTACGGCCGGACAGCGAGGTACGGATCGGCGACCCACACCGAGAATATACATCGCCTGGCTAACCATCTGTGGCAGACTACGACGGTCACGCTCATCTGGACGGAGATCATGGCAGGCAGATCGCACGACCCCCGCCCCACCGGGCACACCCACCGTCGGCCCCGACGCGGGCTCCCGCGCCTCGTGCGCATCGTGGTGCCGGCGCTGCTGATCCTGGTCTGGCTGCTCGGGGCGGCCGTCGGCGGGCCGTACTTCGGCCGCGTCGACGAGGTCTCCTCGAACGACGCGACCGCTTACCTCCCCGACTCGGCGGAGGCGACCGAGGTCTCGCATCTCGCCCCGGAGTTCACGGGCTCGGACGAGATCCCCGCCATCATCGTGATCACCTCTCCCGAGCCCCTCGACGACGACGCGACGGAGCAGATCACCGCAGCGCTCGAGTCCTTGAGCTCGGTGGACGGAGTGGGTGCGGAGATCTCCCCCGCTCTGCCCTCGGAGGACGTACTGGCCGTGCAGGCCTTCGTCCCCCTGGACCCGGACGCCGACCTCGGGGCGCTGACCGGCGAGGTCTCCGAGGCACTGCGGGGAGACCTCCCGGACTCCCTCGACGTCCATGTCACCGGGCCGGCAGGCTTCTCCGCCGACCTCGGGGCCGCCTTCGCAGGGATCGACGGCCTGCTGCTCGGCGTCGCGCTCGCCGCCGTGCTGCTGATCCTCGTGCTCGTCTACCGCTCTCCCCTGCTGCCGCTCATCGTGCTGGTGACCTCGATGTCCGCCCTCTGCGTCGCGCTGCTGGTGATCTGGCACCTGGCCGATGCCGGCGTGCTGCTGCTGTCCGGGCAGACCCAGGGAATCCTGTTCATCCTCGTGATCGGCGCCGCGACCGACTACTCGCTCCTGTACGTCGCCAGGTACCGCGACGAGCTGCGTCGTCTCACCGGGCGCGCCGCCGCCACCCGTGCCGCGCTGCGCGGGACGATCGAACCGGTCCTCGCCTCGGGCGGCACCGTCATCGCCGGTCTGCTGTGCCTGCTGCTGTCGGACCTGAAGTCCAACAGCGCACTGGGCCCCGTGGCGGCGATCGGGATCCTGGGCGCGATGTGCGCTGCGCTGACGCTGCTGCCCGCGGCCCTCCTGCTGCTGGGCCGGGCGGCCTTCTGGCCGCGCCGACCCCGCCCGGCCCCCGGCGCCACGGCCGAGGAGCTCGAGCATCCGGCGGAGCCCGACGAGGCGGAGCTCCTCGCCGATCACGGGATCTGGGGGCGGGTCGCGGTCGCAGTGCGGCGCCGGCCCCGGCCGATATGGATACTCACCGCCCTCGCCCTCGGCGCGGCCTGCCTCGGAGTGCCCCAGCTCGAGGCCTCCGGCGTCGCGCAGTCGGAGCTCGTGCTCGCCGACTCCTCAGCTCGGGACGGCCAGGTCGCGCTCGGAGAGCACTTCCCCGCCGGAGCCGGCTCACCAGTGCAGGTGATCACCGACCAGGACGACCTGGACGCCGCGGCCGCGGTCCTGCTCGCCCTCGACGGCATCGAGTCGGTCTCCGTCACCTCCGCCGACTCGCCGAGCGGCACCGCCCCGGTGACAGAGGACGGGATCCAGGCCCTCGGCCCGCCGGGTGCGCCCGCACCCTCGCCGACCACGGTCGAGGGCAGGGTGCTGCTCCAGGGCACGCTCTCCGACGCTCCGGACTCCCCTGCCGCAGAGGAGACCGTGCGCGCCCTGCGCGCGGAGCTCCATGCGGAGGTCCCCGAGGCGCTCGTGGGAGGCGTGACCGCGACCGCGATCGACACGAACGACGCCTCCGAGCACGACCGGAACATCATCATCCCCGTCGTGCTCGCCGTGATCCTCGTGATCCTCATGGCGCTGCTGCGCGCCGTCCTCGCCCCGATCCTGCTCATGGCCACCACGGTGCTGTCCTTCGGGGCGGCGCTGGGCGTCTCCGCGCTCGTCTTCGACCACGTGCTGCGCTTCCCCGGTGCGGACCCTGCGGTGCCGCTGTTCGGCTTCGTGTTCCTCGTGGCGCTCGGGATCGACTACAACATCTTCCTCATGACGAGGGTGCGCGAGGAGACGCTGCGCCACGGCGCCGCCGAGGGGGTGACCCGGGGACTGGCCGTGACCGGAGGCGTGATCACCTCGGCGGGCCTCGTGCTCGCCGCGACCTTCGCCGCGCTCGGTGTGATCCCGATCCTGTTCCTCGCCCAGATCGCGTTCATCGTCGCGTTCGGGGTGCTGCTGGACACCTTCGTGGTGCGGACCCTGCTGGTGCCGGCGCTCGTGCTGGACCTGGGCCGGGTCGTGTGGTGGCCCTCGCGGCCCGCCGAAGGCAGCGAGGAGCGCTGATCACCGCTGCGCGGGCGGCTCCTGCGCGTCGGTGAGCGGGGCCGAGGCCTCCTCTGTCTCCAGCACGTGGGCGATGCGGCGCAGGAAGGCGGCGACGTCGGTCCGGGCCTCCTCGGGGACCTGTGCGGCGGCCTCGTGCATCCGCGCATGCATGCCCGCGAGGCGCTCGCGCACCTCGGCGTGACCGTGCGGGGTAGCGACGACGATGCTCGAGCGCCCGTCACGGGGGTGCCGGGCGCGTCGGAGATGGCCGGAGGCGGTGAGGCGGTCGAGGAGCTTCGAGGTGGAGGCGCCGGAGATCCCCAGCAACCGGGCCAGACCCAGCGGCGTCAGCGGCTCGTCGCGTCGCCCGTGCGCGATGACGTGGCGCAGCGCGGCGAGGTCCGTGGTGTTCATGTCCATCCCGGCGCTCGCCCGACGCCGCAGCGCGGTGTGCGCCGCCTGGTAGGCGCGCAGCGCCTCGAGCACGTCGAGCGCAGGGTCGCGGACCGGATACCAGTAGCTGTCACGGGAGCCCTCGGGCCCCACCCCGCTCCCCTGCGGCGTCACCGCCTCGTCCGCACAGTCCATCCCTGGATCGTAGCGTCCCGACCGCATGGACCCGCCGCACCCCCTGCGCAGGGCTCGTCGGGCGAGGCATGGCCTTTCCGCAGGACTGGCACATACTGGTATGACGGATCCCACATCGAGGAGGTACCCGTCATGGTCGCGCTCACTCCGATCATCACCCGTTCCATCGATGCCGCCCGCGGCGCCGGGGACGGTTTCCAAGCCGAGCATGTGGTGCGGCGAGGACCGCTCCAGCAGACGGTCCTCGCGCTCCTGGAG
>DAHVRS010000373.1 GCA_027322375.1 Brachybacterium sp.
GGCGCTCGATCGGCCGCGAGGATTCCGCGGGACGGGTCGAGCCCGCACTGCTGGTGGGCACGCGCGTGATCGTGCCGGGCGCCGGCTCCTACGACCTCTACCTCGTCTACTCGATGCAGGAGGAGCAGGAGACCCTCGCCTTCGTGCAGCGGGTCATCCTGGGCGGCGGCGCGGTGCTGCTCGCCCTCATCGTCGGGATCGCGATCGTCGTGGCGCGCCTGGTGACGACCCCGCTGAAGAAGGCCGCGCTCGCCGCCGAGCGGATGGCCGCCGGCGATCTCGCCAGCCGCGTCGAGGTCTCCGGCTCGGACGAGCTCGCCCGGGTGGGCGAATCCTTCAACGACATGGCCCGAAGCCTCGAGCAGAAGGTCGACGACCTCACCGAGCTCTCCCATGTCCAGCAGCGCTTCGTCTCCGACGTCTCCCATGAGCTGCGCACCCCGCTGACCACGATCCGGATGGCGGCCTCGGTGCTGGACGCCCGACGGGGCGAGCTGCCCGGGGAGCTGCATCGCACCGCGGAGCTGCTCTCCGCGCAGGTGCAGCGCTTCGACGTGCTCCTCGCGGACCTGCTGGAGATCTCCCGCTTCGACGCGGGCGCCGTCGAGCTCGAAGCGCATCGGGAGGACCTCGACGAGCTCGTGGTGCGCGCCGTCGAGGATGTGCGGCCCCTCGCCGGGGCGCGCGGATGCCTGCTGGACCTGCGCCTGTCCGGCAGCGGTACCTTCGCCGTGGTCGATGCGCGGCGCATCGACCGGGTGCTGCGGAACCTGCTCACCAACGCGATCGAGCACGGAGCGGGCCATCCCGTCCTCGTCCAGACCGCGGCCGACGACGACGCCGTCGCCGTGGTGGTGCAGGACTACGGTCACGGCATCTCCCCGGAGGATGCCCAGCACGTCTTCGACCGGTTCTGGCGGGCGGACCCCTCCCGGGCCCGGACCCTCGGCGGGACGGGGCTGGGACTGTCGATCTCCGTGGAGGATGCGCGCCTGCACGACGGCTGGCTGCAGGCCTGGGGCCAGGAAGGGGAGGGCGCGGTCTTCCGCCTCACCCTCCCGCGTCGCCCCGGCGCGGTCCTCACCCGCTCCCCGCTGCGGCTCGAGCGCTCCTTCGACCGGCGCGAGGCCGATGCGGCGGTGTCCACGACCCCGACCGGCGAGATCCGCGTGGGGCCCGGGCTGCTGCCGGACTTCGATGAGGAGTCCGGGATGACACAGCCGGGAACGACGCAGGAGGGCAGCACACCGCCGGGATTCACGGAGCCCAGCGCGGACGAGAGGGAAGGGGAACGATGACGGGACCTGAAGCCCAGGCCGGGCAGGTGGCCGAGCCGATGACCGCGAGCGCGCACGCGGACGCTCCCGCACCGCTGCCGCGCCGTCGGGCCGTGCTGCGCGCCGCAGGTGCCGCGGCCGTGCTCGGGGCGGGCGCAGCCTGCGCCCGGATCCCCACAGACTCCCCGGTGACCAGCCGCGTGGTCGACTCCCGCACCCCACCCGGTGCGCCCTATGTGCGCGCGCTCCCGCCGGCGGAGGATGCGAGCGCCGAGGAGGTCGCGATCGGCTTCGTGCAGGCCGGCGTCGGCTCCGAGGACGACTTCGCCACCGCCCGCGCCTATCTCACCGAGGAGGCGAGCAGGAGCTGGATCCCCACCGCGGGGATCACCATCTACTCCGGCAGCCAGGAGCTGCAGGTCGAGGAGGTCTCCGAGGGGCGGCTGACCGTGGTGCTGCACGTGGTTGCGCTCGTGGACGGCAACGGGGTGCGCTCGGTGCTGTCCGGGCCCGTGACGCGCGAGACCGAGATGCGCGTCGAGGAGGTCGAGGGACAGTGGCGCCTCAGCGAGGTGCCGGACGGGATCTTCCTGTCCGAGGCGGCGTTCGAGACGCTCTACGCCCCAGCCCGCCTCTACTTCCTCGACCCGCTCGAGCGCCATCTCGTGCCCGACCATCGCTGGTTCCCGCTGCACGGCAGCGCCTCGGCCGTGCTGAGCGCCCTCGTCGCCGGCCCCACCGCCGTCCTCGAGAACGCGGTGACGAGCCGTGTGCCGCGGACCTCCGGTGTCAGCCAGGCGACCATCGGCACCGGCGCGGACGGCACCGTCGAGG
>DAHVRS010000398.1 GCA_027322375.1 Brachybacterium sp.
CGCACGCCTTCGACATCCCCGCCCTCACCTATGACCTCACCCCCTTCGCGGGCGTGCTGAACGACGGGCAGGCGCACGGCGTGGAGATCGTGGTGGCCGGGATCTCCGAGGAGTCCTCCGGCTGGTACGTCGCCCCGAACCTGCAGGTGTGGACCGACGAGTCCCGCGACGTGATCCCCGGCGGCCTCGACTCCGTCGCCGATACCGGTATCCAGCTGGACCAGGACGTGGTCCCCGCCGGTGAGGAGGACGGCTCCTACACGCTGCGCGCCGACCGTGAGGTGGTCACCACCGGTCACCTCGACCTGCCCCGCGGCCGCGTCACCACCACCGTCACGAGCACCCTCACCGAGGACTCCGCGCACACCTGGACTGCGGATCTCAACCGTGACGACCTCATCAGCCAGTACACCGACCACCAGGTGACGGAGACGGACAGCGCGAAGGGCCCTGACTACCACCGCGAGCGCACCACCGACTGGCACAAGAACGGCTCGCTCCTGTACACGCCGCTGGAGGGCGACGCCTGGGAGGTCATGACCGACCTGGACATCGCCCACGCCGCTACCGAGGGAACCGCGAAGCTGAACCCCCACGGCAAGATCGTCAAGCAGTCCAGCCGCACCGACACCTCCGCCTTCGACGGCCAGGCGACCTGGCAGAGCGGCGGGCCCCGCGAGGAGCGCCGCCCCGTCAGCGAGCAGACGGCGAGCTTTACCGTCGAGGAGGACGGCGTGCTCACCTACGAGAAGGTCCTCACCGCCCGCAACGGCGTGTACCTCGCGGACTGACCTCCGCACTCTCGACGCCCCAGAACCCGGGCACGCACCCCGCGCGCGTCCGGGCTCTGTACTGTCCTCGCTCGGGGTGGCCGCGTCCTCGCGCACCACCCGTGGCACACGATCGTCAGGTTCTGAGCCAGATCAGCGCCGTATTCGGCTCAGATTCTGACGATCGCCCTGGTGGGCGCCCGTGCTCGTCGCGAGGGTGAGGGGTCGAAGTGCTTTGCGGTCGCTCTTCACTGAGCGTGGGTATGCGCCAGTCGTATACCCACGCTCAGTGAGACCGCTCAGAGACGGATCAGCCCTGGGCTGGCGGCTCGAGGAGGCGGGAGGGGTGCGAGGGGGCAGTGGCGTGCCAGGACTGGGTGCGCTCGAAGGTCTCCCAGCCCATCGCGGCGTAGATGCCGTCGGCGCCGGTGGGGGAGTCGTCGTCGACCTCGAGGTCCACGAAGTCCCGGCCCCGCTCGGCGGCGTCCTGGATCGCGGCGCGCAGCAACGACTTCGCGATGCCGTGCCCGCGGGCGCTGCGGTGCACGCCGAGGTACTCGAGATAGGTGCCCACGCCACGGTTCGCGGTCGCGCGGATCGGGGCGGCGACGAGACCGCCCGCGGGCAGCCAGCGGCCGTCCCGCTCGATCTCCGCGATCCACCAGTGGTCCCAGTCCGCCGTCTCGGGGTTCTCGATGAGGCGCTGGGCGAACTCGGCGAAGGACTCGCGGTAGGAGTTGAAATGATCGGCGAAGGACTCCTCGAGCATGCGGTGCACGGTCCGGACGTCCTGCGCGATCGGCAGGCCCGAGTCGTGGCGGTGCACGCGCCGCACGCGCGTTCCCTCGCGCGGGGCGGGCAGGGAGGTCG
>DAHVRS010000403.1 GCA_027322375.1 Brachybacterium sp.
TAGTCGGCGATCTTAGGGCGCGCGGCGCTCATCGCGGCGATGAGCGAGGACTTGCCCGCGCTCGGGTAGCCCACCAGTGCCACGTCCGCGATGGTCTTCAGCTCGAGGACGAGCGTGCGCTCCTCGCCGGGCTCCCCCAGCAGCGCGAAGCCGGGGGCCTTGCGCTTCGCGTTCGCGAGCGCGGCGTTGCCGAGCCCGCCGGTGCCGCCGCGCGCTGCGGTGAAGCGGGTCCCGATACCCACGAGGTCGGCGAGCACGGTGCCGTCCTCGTCCATGACCACGGTGCCGTCGGGCACGGGCAGGACGAGGTCCTGGCCGTTCGCGCCATGGCGGAGATCGCCCTTGCCGAAGTCGCCGCCGGTCGCGCGCTGATGCGGCTTGTGGTGGTACTCGAGCAGCGTCGTGGTCGAGGCGTCGACCTCGAGGATCACGTCACCGCCACGGCCGCCGTCGGCGCCGTCGGGGCCCGCCAGCGGCTTGAACTTCTCGCGGCGGATCGAGGCGGCGCCGTTCCCGCCGGAACCGCCGACGACCTGCAGGCGGACGCGGTCGACGAATGTGGCCATGGGTGCTCTCCGATGGTGGTGGTAAACATCGAGGGGCGGAGCGTTCGGCTCCGCCCCTCGAAGGACGCTGGGTGCCCCGAGATCCGGGGCGAGCGGTCAGACCGTCTCGACGACGCTGACCACCTGGCGGTCACGCTTGCGACCGAACTCGACGGTGCCCGCGGTGAGCGCGAACAGGGTGTCGTCGCTGCCGCGGCCCACACCGTCACCGGGGTGGATCTTGGTGCCGCGCTGGCGGACGAGGACCTCGCCCGCGCCGACGGCCTGGCCGCCGAAGCGCTTGACGCCGAGGCGCTGGGCGTTGGAGTCACGCCCGTTCTTGGAGGAGCTGACGCCCTTCTTAGATGCCATCTGGAATCAATCCTTGTCTGGTCGAGGGATCGCTCAGGCGATGCCCGTGATCTTCAGCCGGGTCAGCTCCTGGCGGTGGCCCTGGCGCTTCTTGTAGCCGGTCTTGTTCTTGTAGCGGAGGATGCGGATCTTCTCGCCACGGAGGTCCTCGACCTTCTCGGCGGTGACCTTCACCTTGGCGAGGTCCGCCTGCGCCGAGGTGACCTTGTCACCGTCGACCAGCAGCACGGGAGCGAGATCGATGCTGTCGCCCGCCTCGCCTGCCACGCGGTTGATCACGATGGTGTCACCGACCGACACCTTCTCCTGACGACCGCCTGCGCGGACGATTGCGTACACCACGTCACTGCTCCATCTGTGAATCGGATCTGCTCGATGTGCCGGACCCCCTCTCGGGTGTCACCGCGGACCTGCGACCGTCAACCGCCCTGGTGCGGGAGATGCGGTCGGCGATGTCCACCGGGGGCACGACTGCGACGCGTTTGCGCCAGGGGACAGCTTACGATCCCCTCACCAGCAGGTCAACCAGCAGACACGCGACGACCTGCGAGAACACGGTCACACCCTGTGGGACCTATCACGCCGGGTCGGAGGGCGCATCCGACGGAGCCTCCGGCTCCACCGCGCTCTCCGTCGCCGCAGGCCCCGCAGAGGCCGCGGCGATCGACGCGATCGTCGCCCGGGCGTGCGCGCGGCTGTCGGCGTCGTCCTCGAGGCGGTGGACGTCCGCTGCGGACTCCTCGGAGGACTGCGCCTCCCCGCCCTGGGCCTCGTCCTTCGCCCCGCCGCGCCCGCGCCGGCCACGACGACGCGAGGACTTCGCCCCGTCGTCCCCGCCGCCGTTCTGCTGGCCATGACTGTGGCTGTGCCCATGCTCGCCATCGATGTCGACGATGAGGCCGCGGCCGTTGCAGTGCTCGCAGGTGGTGGAGAAGGTCTCGACGAGGCCCTGGCCCACGCGCTTGCGGGTCATCTGCACGAGGCCCAGCGAGGTCACCTCGGCGACCTGGTGCTTGGTGCGGTCCCGGCCCAGGCACTCCACCAGTCGCCGCAGCACGAGGTCCCGGTTGGACTCGAGGACCATGTCGATGAAGTCGATGACGATGATGCCGCCGATGTCACGCAGCCGCAGCTGGCGAACAATCTCCTCGGCGGCCTCCAGGTTGTTCCTGGTGACGGTCTCTTCGAGGTTGCCGCC
>DAHVRS010000406.1 GCA_027322375.1 Brachybacterium sp.
GAGCGTGGTGGTCATCGCGACATGCTCCTTTCGAGGTGGACGGCGCTGCCGTCCTGGGGGTGGGGATCTCCAGCGGGTGCGGGGAGGGAATGCGGGGTGGGTCCGACGGCCGGGGCGGGCCCATGGATCGGGGTGCGGGCCTGTGTGCGGGGCGGTTTGAAGCCCGGGTCGAGGCTCGCGGCGAGCGCGTGGGCGGCGGCGCGCCAGCGGGGACGGAAGGCGTAGACGCAGGCGAGGCGGGCAAGGGTGCCGGACTCGTAGGCGGCCAGGGCGTCGGGCTGGATGCCCAGGCGCAGGGCCGCGCGGTCCACCTCCTCGCGCACCACGGTGGCCTGCTCCGCGGACCAGTGGCCCTGCAGCTCGCGCCAGGTGGCGTGGGCGCGGAGGTTCGCGGCGTCCAGAGCGGGATCGCCGAGCGTGGCCGTGTCGACATCCAGCAGGGCGGGCGGCTCCCCCGCCTGCCACAGGATCTGCTTGTCGTGCAGATCGCGGTGGATGAGCGCAAGCCCGGCCGGCCCGCCGAGCCGGGCCAGATCGCGCTGAGCTGCGGCGACGGCCCGGGCACGGGCGGGCTCCCCGGCGGGGTCCACGGCTGCGGCGCGCTCGCACCAGGCAGTGAGCACCTCGGCCTCGGCGGCAGGGCCGTGGACGGCAGGATCGTGAATCCCTGAATCGTGCGCGGCAGCACCCTCGCGCTCCTCGCGGAGGCGGAGGCGTGAGCTCTCCACTGCGGCGGACCAGGCGCTGAGGCTCTCGCGCCAGGCGCACCGCCAGGTGCCGTCCTCGACGGGCAGTCCGTCATGCAGCAAGTGGCCGGGCAGGGCGGCGAAGGTGACGGTGTCCCCGCTGGCCGCGAGCACCTGCGCGGTGCGGAACGGGCCGGCGAAGTCAGCGGCGCGATCGATGGCATCCAACAGTCGCGGGGCGCGGCCGGGTCGCACGATCTTCACGTAGCGGACCGTGCCGTGGTCATCGCGGGTGCGGACCACCGCGCGCTTGCCGGGGCGGTGGGAGACGACCGTGGCCCCAGCGTGCTCGACGAGCACGCGGGCGAGCCCGGGCAGGCGCGGGTCAGTGCCCGCCTCGAAGACGGTGACCTCGCCGGTTCCGGGGTCGAGCCGTCCGGCGCGCAGCGGCGCACCGCTGGTCCCGGCGGTGTCCTCGGTCAGCTCGAGCGGCAGGCCGCGGCCGTCGTCTGCCCAGGCGCGGCGGACGGTCAGCGTCCCACCCTCGTGCTCGACCCGGGCGGGGACCAGCGACTCCTCCCCCGCCGACCGGGTCGGCGCAGGAGCCATGGCGGGCAGTGGCAGGCGCTCCGGGCGCTCCAGCACGGCCTCGGCGAGCGCGAGGCGCTGCTCGACCGCGGGCAGCCAGTCCTCGCGGTAGCGGCGCATCGGATCCAGGGCCGCGGCGAGCAGGGCACGGGCGGTCCACGCGGCGAGCTCGTCGGCGCAGGGCAGGGCGCGGCGCCGGGCATAGCCCTCGAGGAAGGCCGCAGCCTGCTCCTCGACGCCGGCCAGCAGGCAGGAGGCGATCCAGGAGCCGAGGTCCGCCTGCGCGGGGCCGAGGCCGGAACGGTCCAGGTCCACCACGCGCAGCGGCAGGCAGCCCTCACCGGGGACGGCCGTCTGGTCCGCGGAGACGAGCACCTGGTCCGGGGAGAGGTCCCCGTGGATCAGCACCGCGGGCGCGTCCCCATCCAGCACGCTGAGCAGCCGGGCGGAGAGCCGCTGGATCTGCGCGGCCCTGTGGGGCAGCAGGTCGCTGACGGCCTCCGAGGCCTCCGGGACCAGGGCGCCGAGACGCGCCTCGGGCAGATCCCGGCCGGTGACGTCGGCCGCGTGCAGCCGTGCGATGACCCCGCCCAGGTGTGCGGCGGCGGTCATGGAGCGCGGGTGGGCGGCGAGCGCGGCGAGGTCACCGTCGCCCCATTGCCTGCTCACGAGCATGCCGGAGCGCTCGCGCCAGAGGCGCTGCTCGAGGGTGGGCAGTCCCAGCTCCCGCCAGCGCTCGACGACCTGCAGCAGGGGGCCCAGCGGGCGGACCGCCACCCGCACCACCTCGCCGGTGCCGGGCAGGAGCAGCACGGCGTGACGTGCGGGGTTATAGCTGAGCACGCGGACCGGCGTGGCGCTCTCCTCACGGCGGAGCACGCGCGCGGTCTCCGAGCCGAGCCGGGGGTCGCTGTCCAGGCCGCCGCTGAGCAGGTACCCGCCCGTCGTAGAGGGGAGGGCCGACGGCAGCGGGTGCTCGCGCACCTCGGCCCCGTGGCGGGCGGCGCGGCGCAGGGCGTTATCGCGCTTGTCCCGGGAGAGGACCAGCACCGCCCAGCCGACGACGTCCACCTCCGCCCCGGGAGCCGCTCCCGCGGGTGCAGCTGCGGCCGCGGTGTCGGTGTCGAGGGTGCGGAAGGAGACCAGCACCGAGGCGCCGGGCTTGATCCGGACCCGCTCCAGGCGGACCTCGCGGCCCAGCAGAGCCGAGAGCCGGACGGGGTCCAGCAGGTGCTCTGCGCCGGGGAGTCGGGCGTGGTCGCGCAGCAGCGTCAGCGGCTCGCGCCTGAGGGGCGTGGTCATCGCAGGACCTCCTGAGGTGACGGTGCCGCCGGGGCGGCGGACTGCTCGGACGACGCACCGACCTGCACGGGCGCAGCACCGGACTGCGCGAAGGCAGCGCCGCTCTGCGGCGTCATGCTCGCCTCGGCGCTGCGCTGCTCGATGATCCAGCGCGAGTAGCGGGAGTCGGGATCGGCGGCGAGCTCGGCCGGGGTGCCGTCCTCGAGGATCCGGCCGTCCTCCAGCCAGATCACGCGGTCCAGGCCGGCCACGGTGGTGGCGTCGTGGGTGATGGAGATGGTGGTCCGAGAGCGGGCGAGCTCCTGCAGGGACTCGTTGACCTGAGCCTTCGCCGCAGGGTCGAGGCCGGTGGTGGCCTCGTCGAGCACCACCACGGGGGCGTGGCGGATCATCGCGCGGGCGATCGCGATGCGCTGGCGCTGCCCGCCGGAGAGGGTGTCGCCGCGGTTGCCGAGCACGGTGTCGTAGCCCTCGGGCAGGCCCATGATGAAGTCGTGGGCGCCCGCACGGCGTGCGGCCTCCTCGATCTCGGCATCGCTCGCGTCCCGCCGGCCGAAGCGGATGTTCTCCCGCACCGACTCGGTGAACAGCACCGACTCCTGCGGCAGGATCGCGACGTGGCGGCGCAGGTCCTCGAGGGTCACCGCGCGGGTGTCGTAGCCGCCCACCCGGATCCGGCCCGCGCGCGGCTCGTTCAGGCGCAGCAGGTAGGAGACGAGGGTGGACTTCCCGCCGCCGGAGGGGCCGAGGATCCCCAGGTGCTGTCCGGCGGGGATGCGCAGGTCCAGCTGATCGAACAGGGGGCGGCCGTGGCCGTCGGGCGAGGTGATCGAGGAGAACTCGACGGTGCCGCGCACCTGGCGCATCGGGATCGGCTCGGCGGGGTCGGCGATCTCGATCTCCTCGTCCAGCAGGTCGGCGATCCGCTCGCCGGAGGCGGAGGCGCGGGCGATGCGGCCGGTGTACTTGGCCATGTCTCGCAGCGGCTTCATCGCGATCTTCAGGTAGGTCAGGAAGAGCACCATGTCGCCGGGACTCATCGCCCCGCGCAGCACCTGCAGGCTCCCCACCACCAGGACCGTGCCCTGGGCGATGCCCACCAGCACGTCGGTGGCGCGCTCGAGCCCGGCGGCGAGGCGCTTGGCCTTCACCCCGGCCTTCATGGCCCGCTCGTTGCCGCCCGCGAACTCATGGGCGACGGTCTTCTCCAGGCCGTAGGACTGGACCACGCGGATCGCGCCGAGCGCCTCAGCCGCCGCGCCGACGAGGGAGCCCTCGCCCTTGCGGGTGCTGCGGGAGGCGCGAACGATCTTCGGGGAGGAGCGGCGTGAGAGCAGCAGGTACACGAGCCCGGTGGCGATGACGATGCCGGAGAGGAACGGGTCCAGCAGCACCATCACGACCAGCAGGACGGCGAGGGTGATCACGTTGCCGACCAGCGGCAGCCCGGCGGTGACGGCGACATCCTGGAGCCGGCCCACATCCCCCACCAGGCGCTGGGAGGTGTCGCCCACGGAGGCGCGGGAGTGGTAGCGCAGCGACAGCGCCTGGACGTGGTCGAAGACGCGGGTGCGCAGCTCGGTGGCGATGCGCGCGCCGACCTTCGCGAAGGACACGGTGGCCAGGTAGTTCGCTCCGGCGCGGCCGCCGATGATGAGCGCGAGGCACAGCGCGGCGGCGATCACCGTCTGCTCGATGTTCAGCCCGAACGGGGCGGCGTCGGAGGGCAGGTCCGCGCCGAGCGCGGTGGTGACGGCGTCGACCGCGTACTTCAGCGGCCACGGCTCGAGCACTCGGAAGGCGACGTCGGCAAGCAGGCCGAGCATGCCGACCAGGCACAGCAGCAGGTGGCGCGGCAGGTGCGGGCGGATCACCGCCAGGGTGCGGCGCAGGGCCGACGGGTTCAGCCGCTCCTTCGTGGGCAGCGAGGAGCTGCCCCAGAGTCGCCGCAGCCAGGAGCGCTGGCCGGTACGGGAGTCTCCGGCACTGGAACGGCCGGTGCGGGAGTGGCCGGTGCGGGACGTGCTGGGGGACCTCATGCCGGCACCCCGCTGGGCAGGGCGGCCTCCAAGCGCTCCACCATCTCGCGGCAGCGGATCCGCCAGTCGTGCTCCTGCACCGCGGCCTCACGGGCGACGAGGGCGAGACGGGCGCGATGGCCCGAGTCGTCGGCCAGCTCGTCGAGTGCGGCGGCGAGCGCTGCCACGTCCCCAGGCTCGACCAGCACGCCCAGCTCCCCCTCCTTGAGCAGGGCCGGGATGGTGCCGATCGCGGAGGCGATCACAGGCAGGCCAGCGGCGAGGTACTCGTAGACCTTCAGCGGGGAGAAGTAGTGCTCGCCAGCCGGGTACGGGGCGGTGGCGATGTCGATCTCGTGCAGGAACTCGGGGACGCGCTCGGGCGCGACGGCGCCGCGGAAGCGGACACGCTCGGTGATCCCGAGCTCGGCGGCGAGCAGCTCGAGCTCCTCCTGCTGCGGACCGGTGCCGCAGATGTCCAGCACGAGCCGCTGATCGGTGCGGGCCAGGGCGCGCAGCAGCAGGTCTGTGCCGTGCCACGGCTTCAGGGTGCCCACGAAGCCGATCCGCACCGGGTCCTGCGGCGCGGGGGCGGCGCTGGGGCGCGGCGCGGGCGTGATCCGGGTGGTGTTCACGCCGTTGGGGGTCACGACCACGCGCTCCGGCGGGGCGCCCTCCTGACGGGTCCACTCGGCGACCGCCTCGCTCACGCAGCTGATGAGGCTCGCGCCGTGCAGCTGGCGACGGGTCGCCGCGAGCGCACCGGCTTCGTCGGCGAGGCTGCGGTGGTCGCGCTGCTCGGCGATCAGCGGGGCGTTGACCTCGAGGATCGAGGGGATCGACCGGGCGCCCGGGGCCGACGGGGCGGACAGGCGCGCGGCGGTGTCGGAGAACAGCGAGTAGCGCTCGTAGACCAGGTCGAAGTCACCGGCGGCGATCTCCTCGGCGATCGCGGCGGAGGCCGCGGCGACGGCCTGCTCGCGCTCCGCGCCGGTGCCCTTGGGCAGGCGGTGACGGCGCACCTCGAGGTCAGCGAGATCGGCGGGGATGTCGTCGTTCGTGCGGGTGCAGAAGACGGTCACCTGGTGGCCGTCGGCGCGCAGGGCGCGGACCACCTCCTGGACGTGCACGGAGGCTCCCTTGGTTCCGAACACTCCGATGCCGGGGTCGAGCAGGGCGTAGGCGATCCTCATGACAGGCTCCTTCCGGACGCGACGAGCTGTGATGCGGGGGCGGCCGGCAGGCTCTCGCCGGCCGCGGGGGCGAGCGGCTGGGCTGGCAGCTCGATCGGCTGGGTGAGGATGTTGCGGTGGCCGGAGCGCTCGGCGAGGGCGCGCAGGCGGCGGGCCTGGAGCGCGGAGTCGTACTGCGCCGTGACGAGCTCGCGGGCAGCGTCGGTGCGGGCGAGGCGGTCCGTGGCGGGGTCCAGCGCCTCGCGGACCGCGTCGACCAGCGCGTTCGTGTCGCCGGTGGGGACCAGCCAGCCGGTGCGGCCGTCGAGGATCACCTCGCCGACGGCGGTGACGGACGCGGCCACGCACGGGATGCCGGTGGCCATCGCCTCGAGCAGCACGGTGGGCAGCCCGTCGGCGTTGCCGTCGGCGCCGATCACGAAGGGGGCGACGAAGAGGTCGGCCTCCTCCAGCAGGCCCCGCACCTCCTCCTGGGTGCGCGGCCCCAGCAGGGTCACGTGGTCCTGCAGGCCGAGCTCCTGGATCTGTGCGGTGAGCTCCTCGCGCAGCGGTCCGTCGCCGACGATCTCAGCGCGCACCGGCCGGCCCTCGGCGCGCAGGGCGCGGACCACCTCGATCAGCTGGTCGAAGCCCTTCTTCTCGACGAGGCGTCCCACCCCGAGCAGCACCGGCTCCTCGGCGAGGTCCGCGCGGCGGCGGTACGGGAAGCGTGCGAGCTCGAGGCCGTTGCGCACCAGCTCGAGTCCGGCGGTGGTCTCCGCGCCGAAGCGGTCCGCGAGGTGGCGACGGTTGTACTCGCTGATGGTCACGGCGTGGTCCGCGTCCCGCAGCTTGCGGGCGAGGTCCGCGTCCTCGACGTCCTCGTGGAAGATGTCCTTGGCGTGGGCGGTGAAGGAGTAGGGCAGGTCCGTGAGCAGGCCTGCGAGGCGCGCGACGGTGGTGGCCATCGACGCGAAGTGGGCGTGGAGGTGGGTGACGCCGTGTTCGAGGGCGAGGCGTGCCACGGCCACGGCCTGCTCGGCGTCGTCCACGCCGGCGCTGACCAGCTCGTCCAGATGCGCGCCGACCGTGCGTGCGAGCACCGGGTCGTCCATCGCTGCGCGCAGGGTCTCCCACAGGCGGCGCGGGCTCGAGGCACGCCCCACCGGGATGACGGGGGCCTGCACGCGGGCGAGCTCGGGGTGGAAGCGGGCGTCGGCCGGGGGACGCAGCGAGAAGATGACGATGTCCTCCCCCGCGGCCTCGCGGGCGAGGATCTCCGAGACGATGAACGTCTCCGAGAAGCGGGGATACATCTTCAGCACGTACGCGATGCGGTGGGGGTTGTCAGCCGACATGGTGGAGCACCTCCGAGTGAGCGGGGACGGTGGCGGGCAGCAGCCGGGCGGCGAGATGCGCGACGACGTCGAGCCCGTCGAGATGGATATGGCTGCGGTCGGTGCGGCCGGTGACGGCGCGGGACCACCAGTTCGTGATGTCCGTGCTGGTCACGGAGGCGGGATCACAGGTCTCGACGGCTCCGGCCGCGGCGAGGGCGAGGGCGCGTCGGGGCTGCTCCTGGCGGCGACGGTTCCGCGGGACGACGAGGGCGGGAGTGTCGGTCGCCATGACCTCGGCCATCGTGTTGTACCCGCCCATGCACACCACCGCGGCGGCCTCGGCGATCAGCTCGGGGACGTCCGGGGCGCTGCGCACCACGGTGGTGTCCTCGCTGGTCGCGGCCAGCTCACGGATCCCGGTGATGTCCTGCTCGGGCATCTGCGGACCGGTGACGAGCAGGTGTCGGTGGCCCTCGGGCAGGCGCGCGACCGCAGCGAGCCGGGCGAGCTCCGCGCCGTCGGACCCGCCGCCGAGGACGGTGAGCACGTAGGGCGGGGGCGGCTTCGGGGAGCTCCGGTCGGGGTGGGCGAGGCGGGCGGCGGGCCGGCCGTGGGCCAGGTATCCGGTGGTGGCGGCCTTCGCGGAGAGGGCGGGCGGCAGCTCGCCGGTCCGGCGCGGGTCGTAGACGTGCGGGTCGCCGTAGACCCAGATCGCGTCGAGGTAGGAGGCCACGTGCTCGGCGCCGCCCAGGGCGTCCCATTCGGCGGCGGCGACGCGCGGAGTGTCCAGCACCTCGCGCAGCCCGAGGACGGTGGCGGTGCCGCGGGCGCGGAGGTTCTCGAGCACGGGCCGCAGCTCGCCGTCGATGCCGAAGGGGTGGCGGTCGGCGATGAACAGGTCCGGGTGCAGGGCGGTCAGGGCAGCGTCGATGGTGGCGCTGCGCAGATCCCTGAGCGGGCTGGCGTCCATGGCGAGCCGGCGTGCGCCGTACCCGCCGCGGGTGCGGGTCATCCCGGGCAGCACCAGCCAGTCCCACCCCTCGGGGAGCGGGTCGCGGCTCGCGTCGGGGTGGCCCGCGATGAGCAGACCGCCGACGGTTCCCCCGGTCAGGGCAGGCAGGCGCTCGGCCAGCGCGTAGGCGAGTGCTCGGTTGCGTCGAGCATGGCCGAGACCCACGGAGTCGTGGGAGTACAGCGCGATCGTGATGTCCATCGGGCTCTCCTGGTCGTTCGGTGACGATCAGGAGAATCACAAGTGGCGATGAAGCGACGATGAGCCGATGATGAGGATGTCCTCATCGACAGACCACCCTCCGACCTGCGGGGATCGGCGGGGTGGGATGCGGATCGCGGGTTCTGAAGGTCAGACGGGCTGGAGGCGGCGAGGCTCCGAGCCGGGAGTTCTCGCCGTGTCCGCGGTGCTCGCCGGCGCCGCGGTGCTCACCGTGTCCGCAGTGCTCGCGCGCCCGAGCGAGCGGATCTCCCAGCCGGCCTCGCGCCATTCCTGCGGCGCCAGCACGTTGCGGCCGTCGAGGATCCGCCGCGCCCGGACCAGCGACGCGGCCCAGTCCGGGTCGAGG
>DAHVRS010000423.1 GCA_027322375.1 Brachybacterium sp.
GCCGTTCGACGTATGGACATGCATCACTGTGTCGTGACCATTCACTTCCAGCGGGAGAGCGCTCGCAGGTGTTCGTCAGGTCACCCTGCACGTCTCACTCCTCGATCACCCCCGGACCACGGGCGTGTGACGGAACAATGCATGAACGCGCCGGGGCCGAGGACCTCCGGGTCCCGACTCCCGGGCTCCGACGCCCGGGCTCGGCAGCCGGGCCCGGTGTCAGCCGCCGATGGTCAGCACGATCTTGCCGCTCGTGCGCCCTTCCATGCTCAGCCGGAAGGCGTCGGCCGCGTCGGCGAGGCCGAAGGTGCGCTCGACGTCCACGCGCAAGGAGCCGGCCTCGACAAGGTCGCCGAGGGCGGCGAGGTCCGTGGCGTCGGGGCGCACCCAGAGGTAGTCGCCGCCAGAGCCCATGACGCTGCCGTCGACGATCGAGGCGTGGCGGCCATCGGGGGCCAGGACGGCGAGGGTCTCCTCGAGCACGCCGCCCACGTAGTCGAGCACGAGGTCGACTCCCTCCGGCGCGAGCTCGCGGACTCGCTCGGCGAGCCCCTGCCCGTAGGCGACGGGCTCGGCGCCGAGGCCGCGCACGCGCTCGTGGCTGCGCGGGGAGGCGGTGCCGGTCACGCGCGCGCCCGCCGCAGCGGCGATCTGCACGGCGAAGGAGCCGACGCCGCCGTTCGCACCGTGGATGAGCACGGTCTGCCCGCTCGTGAGGCCCAGACGGTGGAGGGACTGGTAGGCGGTGAGGCCGGCGAGCGGGAGCGCGGCGGCCTGGGCGAAGGAGAGGGAGGCGGGTTTCGCGGCGGCGGCGCGGACGGGCACGGTCATCCGCTCGGCGAAGGAGCCGGCCTGGATCCAGTCCTTGCGGGCGTAGGCCATGACCTCATCGCCCACAGCGAACTCGGGGACGTCGAGCCCGACGGCGGCGACCACGCCTGCCACATCCCAGCCGGGGATGACGGGGAAATGGGTGGTCATGAGCGCATCGAGCCCCCCGGACATGACCTTCCAGTCCACGGGGTTCACGCTGGCGGCGTGGACGTCGAGAAGGATCTCGCCGGGGCCGACCTTCGGCTCCTCGAGCTCGGTGAGAGTGAGGACCTCGGGTCCTCCGTAGGTGCTGTAGGTGATGGCCTTCATGGGAGGGAGAACGCGCGCCGCCCGTCCTGCATTCCTGCAGGACGGGCGGCGCGCGGCGAACGGGATGGGGATCTCACGCCGAGTCGGCGGGCTCCTCCGGGGTGAACACATCCTCGATGCGGACCTCGAAGAGGCGGGCGATCGCGAAGGCGAGCGGGAGAGAGGGGTCGTACTTGTCGTTCTCGATCGCGATGATGGTCTGGCGGGAGACGCCGAGGGCTGTGCCGAGCTCGGCCTGGGACCAGCGGCGCTCGGCGCGGCGGGCCTTGATGTCGTTGCCCATGGCAGGCCCCCTCAGCGGTGACGGATGGCGGAGACGACGGTGCCGACGATCCAGGCGAGCATGAGGATCGAGAAGGCGAAGATCCAGTTCAGCGCGGGCAGCAGGAAGAACTGCAGGAAGCCGACGGCGAGGATCAGCGGCACGGAGATGACGAAGGCGAGGAGGATCGCTTCGGCGATCTTGCGGCGCGCGAACTCGTCGCCGCTGCGGTACATGTCGATGTTCGCCCAGGCGGTAGCGGCGGGCGGCCTCTCCCCCGGCTGCTGGAGGACGGCGAGGAGGCTGGCGAGCGGGCCTGATGCGGTCATCACGATGGCGAGTCTGGGGACCGGCACACGACGGCGATGGTCGGCCCGCTGCGCTCAGGCGCGCACGTCGAGCTCGCGCTGCACCCAGGCCGGATCGTCCGTGGTGATCGTGTCGACCTCGCAGGCGAGCGCGATCTCGAGCTCGGCCAGGGTGTTGACCGTCCAGGGGTTCACCGTGAGGCCGGCCTCGCGGGCAGCGCGTGCGGCAGCGAGGGAGAGGCCCTCGATCGAGGGGCCGACGGCGGCTGCGCCGAGCTCGGTCGCGACACGCAGGCTCTCCTCGTCGAGCTGCTCGACGAGATAGGACACGGGGGTCGCCTCGGCGCCGCGGCGGATCTCGGCGAGCGCGTCGGCGTGGAAGCTGATGACGGTCGATCCGGCCGCCGGGGAATCGGCGGGCAGAGCGGCGAGCAGGCTGGCGACGGCGCTCGCGGCGGAGGCGACCTTGACCTCGATAAACAGCGGTGCGGTGGTCATCTCGAGCAGGTCGGTGAGGCTCGGGATCCGCTCCCCCTCGGCGAGGCGGACGGTGTCGAGCTGCGCGCGGGTGAGGTCCGCGATCGCGCCGGTGCGCAGGGGCGAGTCCTCGGCAGCGGTGCGGTCGATGGTCTCGTCGTGCATGACGATCACCTCGTCATCGGCGCTGAGATGGACATCGCATTCGAGCAGGTCAGCGCCGTCCTCGAGCGCACGACGGAAGGCGGCGAGGGTGTTCTCGGGGGCGTGCAGCGAGGCGCCGCGGTGGCCGACGATCGCGGGACGGCGGGTGGTGGACGGGGAGGTCATGGTGCTCCTGGATCGGGTCGTGCAGTAGGGCTGGTCGAACGGGCGGGCTGGTCAAGCAGGCAGTGCGTGCAGGCAAGGCAGGGAGGTCAGGCAGATGGCCTGGAGGGTCGCGCGCACTCTGGACGTCCAGCATGGCGCCGGTCACACTAGGAATCGGTGCTCCGACACGGGGCGTCGCGCCTGTCGGTGGGATCGGCGAGGTCCGGGCCACTGACCGGAAGCAGATCGGGGGATCACCGTGAGCGGCGATCTCCACGACCGCGGTCGGGCGTTGGCACATACGCAGGATCATGGCGTGTTCCGATTGCATCCCGGGGGCGGGAGCGCTTTCGGAGACGATGAGGGTGACCGGGTCCAGGGCACTGTCGGCACC
>DAHVRS010000459.1 GCA_027322375.1 Brachybacterium sp.
GTGACGCGAACGCCGTCGCCCGCGACCACGTCCTCGAGACCACCGTCGTCGTCTCCGGCACGACCGTGCGCGGACTCGAGGACGACGGCACCGAGAAGTGGACCCACGAGGACCCCGAGCCGCTCCGGCTGCTCAGCGCCGGGGCGTGGCTCGTCTACGCCGTCCGCCCCGAGGAGGGGTCGCTGGTGGTGCTGGACACCGGCCGGGGCGGGATGGTCCAGCCCTATGACGTGGACCACGAGGGGCCGCTCGCCGTGCCCCAGGTGTTCTCCGTGGACGGCGCCGCCGCCGTGAGAGTGGAGGAGCAGCACTTCCTGGTCACCACCGAGCTCGATGAGGAGTACGGGCTGAGGGAGTGAGCCGCCGCCGTCATGGCGCGGCCGCGACGTCCTCCAGGTGCCGGCGCAGCAGATGGACCCAGCGCTCTGCCGTTTCAGGATCGGGCGAGGTCTCCTGGAGGCGTGGTGCGGGACGACGCCGCGCTTGCTGCGCTCACACCGCTCACGGTTCCGGAGGGAGAGAAGTGGAACGCGGCCCATGTCGCCCGGGTTGGCGATGCCGTCATCCTGACCGTGGATCGCAGGGGGACAGGGGGCGCACTCCTGGGGGGGGTGATCTCCTCCTCTGAGGGGAGTAAGAGCTGGAACGGCCCGAGCCCGTATCCCGGCGACGGGATCGAGCTGGTCGTGTTTGCCGTTCACGACATCGATGGGAGGTCTGTGCTCGTCGAGAAGCACAGCGTGAAGCTCGACTGGGAGGAGGGCTCTGCCAGCCACTACGTGATCGAGGAGATCGGGGATGAGACGGGCTCCGCCTTCGGCGTCGATGAAGACGACCGGATCGTCCCGGGAGAAGAGCCCACGCTCGGCGTTGCCAGTCCGAGCCAGATAGAACCTCACCGGCTGGAAGGTGGCCTCACTCCGGTCAGCGGAGCTGTGCCGGATGACGTTCCTTCGGTCGAACCGGGATTCCGCGGACTCCGAACAGCATGGCTCTGCAGCTCCGAGGACGGCATCGGCGGGGATGGTGTCTACGGCACGACGTCCGGCCGGGGCGCACGCTGGTCGGTCGCCGCGGATGGCACCCTCACCTCGACGTATCTCTCCGACGACCGCTCCTCTCGCGAACGGGAGGTCAACCTCGGCGAGGAGGCGCTGATCGCAGGAGGATGGATCAACGAGCCCGCACTTGCCGAGGGTGAGGAAGCGGAAGAAGGGGTCGAGACCGGGGTCGGGGCTTGTCTGTGGGCGAGCCGCGATGGCGGGGAGAGATGGCGGCGGACCATGCTCCCGGACCAGGCGCGGCGCGAGCGCGATCGTGCGCTCGACCGTGCTCTCTGTCGTGAGTGACGACGTCGCCTAGCGCTGCGACTCGAGGCGGCCCGCGACGAGGGTCGCGAGCGGGTCCGTGGCGCGGAGGCGCTCGGCGGCCTCGCGCGCTGCGGAGTCGAGCATCATGCTGTTCTCGCCCCAGGGGACGGGCGCGAACACGTTCTCCTCCAGAAGGACCACATCCGCGGGGCCGCCCACCTCGAGCGCGGTGATCCCGTCGGTCGAGGCGGCGAGCGCCTCGCGCGGCTGGAGCTGCTGGGAGGGATGCCAGGCCGGGCGGTCGTCGGCGCTGCGATGCACGGCCGCGGCCATCGCGAGCCACGGGTCCAGCGGCGCGACCGGCGCGTCGGAGCCGAGCGCGAGCGGGACGCCGGCGTCGAGCAGGTCCCGGAAGCGGAACGCCTGTGTGCCGTGCCCTGGCCAGACCGCCTCGGTCGCATCCCGGTCATCCAGCAGATGCGCGGGCTGCATCGAGGCGGTGACTCCCAGCGCGGCCATCTGGTCGATGTCGTCGTCGGTGAGCATCTGCGCATGCTCGATCCGGGCCTGGATCCCCACCTCGGCGATCGCGGCGAGAGCCACCTGCGCGGCTGCGTCCCCGATCGCGTGCACGGCGGCAGTGAGCCCCTGCCGCTTCGCCGTCGCGAGAGCGTCGCGCAGCGCCTCGGGGCCGACGCTGAGGACGCCGTGACCGGCGTAGCCGTGACCGTCGGTGTACGGCTCGCGCGTGTACGCGGAGTGGGAGCCGAGCGCCCCGTCGACGATCACCTTCAGCGGGCCCATCGTCGCCAGGCCCGTCTCCTCCAGCACCATGCCCGTCGGCCCCGGCGCAGCAGCGAGCTCCTCCGGGTAGACGGCGGTGCGGATCCGCATCCGCGGGGAGCGGTGCGGCCAGGACTCCCAGGGCCGGCCCCACTCCATGTCCACCAGGCCCACGACGCCGCGCTGCAGGGCCTGGCGCTGCAGCATCGCCGCGCCCGTCGCGACGGCATCAGCGACCCCCGGCAGCTCGGGCAGGCGCGGGACGAGCGCGAACCAGTCCTCCTCCGCGACGATCCCGTCCCGCGGCGGCAGGCCCAGCGCCCGCAGCGCCGCTGAGTTCAGCCAGGCATGGTGGGCGTCGCCGCCGATCAGCACCGTCGGCACCGCCCCGGTCGCCTCATCGAGCGCGGGCACGGTGGGCGGGACCGCGAGATCCACCAGCCGGTGCCCGAAACCGATCAGCGCCGTGCCCGGCGCCGCTGTCTCCCGCCGCGCGGCGAGCTCGGCCCGGACCAGCTCGAGGATCACGCCCACGCTGCCCGCCCCGGACGTGTCCAGCCGGGCATGGGCCTGGGCGAGCTGGCCGGTGTGCACATGCTGATCCCACAGCCCCGGGATCGCGAGCGCCCCGTCCGCGTCGAGGACCTCCTCGCCGGCGCTGCGGGGGAGGGAGGAAGCGAGCTCGGTGATCGTCCCGTCGTCCAGTCGTAGGTCCATGAGCGATGGAGAGTCGAGGAGGCGCACCTGTCTGATCAGCACCGATCCAGCGTAACCGCGACGCCATGACAGCCGTCACGGGGGCGAGGTGACCGCGGGGACTGGGCCGCCGGCCCCGCCGCCGCGAGGGTAGAGCCATGACTACAGCAACCGCCGTGCAGACCACTGCCGTCCACCTCCGCGGCCTCACCCGCAGCTACGGGCCGGTCCGTGCACTGGACGGGATCGACCTCGAGATCCGCCCCGGCGAGATCGTTGCCCTGCTCGGCCCGAACGGCGCAGGGAAGTCCACCCTGATGGAGATGCTGGTGGGCCTCGCGACCCCGGAGCAGGGCAGCGTGCAGGTGCTCGGCACCGACCCCGTCACCGCCACCCGCACCGGCCTCATCGGCGCGATGCTGCAGGGCGGGGCGCTGCTGCCGGACCAGAAGCTCCGCGCCATGCTCGGCATGCTCCGTTCCCTGCACGCCCACCCCGCCCCGCTCGCCGAGGTCGCAGAGCAGGCCGGGATCACCGACCTCCTGGACCGGAAGGTCGGCGGGCTCTCCGGCGGGCAGACCCAGCGGGTCCGTTTCGCGATCGCGCTGCTCGGCGACCCGCAAGTGCTGCTGTTGGACGAGCCGACCGTCGGCATGGATATCGCCGCCCGTCGCGCCTTCTGGGGCCGGATGCGGGACGTCGCCGCGAGCGGCCGCACTCTCCTCTTCGCCACCCACCTCCTCGAGGAGGCCGAACGGGAGGCCGGGCGCGTGATCGTGATGGACCGCGGCCGGATCGTCGCTGACGGGACCGGCGCGGAGGTCGCCTCCGTGGTCGGACACCGGGTGCTCAGCCTTCGGGGGCTGCGGGCGGAGCAGGTCGCGCAGCTGCCTGGGGTCCAGCGCGCCACGGCCGACGAGGACGGGGTGCGGGCCGTCTGCACCGACTCCGACGCCGCGCTCGCGGCGCTGTTCACCGGGCCGCACGCCGGCCAGGTCCATGACGTGCTCGTCGCGGCTCCTGGACTGGAAGAAGCCTTCCTCCGCATCACCGATCACGAGAGCGAGACCCTCTGATGACTCCCTTGACTGCCCCCTCACCCGCGATCCGCACCGTCCGCTATGCCGCCTCCTCGACCGCGATGACCGTCCGGAACGTCGCCTTCATGGTGTTCACCATCGCGCTGCCGGTGGGCATGTACCTGCTGTTCTCGATGATGTTCGGCAGCGAAGCAGAAGGGGCGGCGCGCGGACTGATCATGATCAACATGGCCGCCTACGGCGGACTCGGCGCCGCGGTGACCGCCGGCACCCAGATCCAGGAGGACCAGCGCAGCGGCTTCCTCCGCCAGCTCGTCGTCGCCGGGCTCTCCCCGCGCTCCTTCCTCGCCGGCTCCGTGCTCGCCGCGAGCGCCGTGATCGTCCCCGCCCTGCTCGCCGTGGGCCTCGTCGGCCTCGCGACCGGCGTCCAGGCGAGCCCGTCCGAGTTCGTCGCGACCCTCGCGGTGCTGTGGCTCGGGCTGCTGCCCACGATCCTCATCGGCCTCCTGCTCGGGATGCTGCTGCGCGGAGCCGCCTCGATGGCCGGCGGGGTCGTAGCGATGATGGGGCTCGCGATCCTCGGCGGGCTGTGGATGCCGCTGGAGATGTTCCCGAACTGGATGCAGACCCTCGGCCACGCGACCCCCACCTACTGGATCTCCGACCTCGGCGCCTGGGCGCTGTTCGGCGGCGACCTGTCGCTCGTCGGTCTCGCCGTGATCGGCGCCTGGACGCTCGTGCTCGCTCTGCTGTGCCTGGCGGGCATGTCCCGCGCCGTCGGCCTGCAGCGCCGCTGACCCCCTGGCCGCTGACACAATGACCGGCATGGAGGACGACGAGACGATGCAGCGCGAGCTGACCCCGCGCGGCGTGATGCGCGCCGCGCGGGACTCCGGCGCCCTCGCCTTCACCGCCCCGTCCGTGGTGTTCGTGCTCATCCCCATCGCGGTGGGCTGGATCGACTATCCCGGCCCCTCGATGGTGCTCGCCACCGTGCTGCTCCTGCTCTACGCCGTGCTCTTCGCGGCGACCACCGGAATCGCCCTGTACCCGCAGCGGACCAAGCTGCTCTGGTTCGGGCTGTGCACCATCGTGCTGCTCGCCCTCATCCCCGTGATCGGGGTGAGCGTGCTGTACATGGTGATGTTCCAGGCCATGACCCACGTGATCCTGTTGCCGTGGCGCTGGGCCGTGCCGAGCATGCTCACGATGAGCCTCACCGTCATGATCCTCGCGTTCGTGGCCGGTCAGCCGATCGCGGCGGGCTTCGCCGTGATGGGCACGGTGATGGCGTGGGGCATCGGCTATGGCATCCGCCAGCAGCACCTCCAGGAGCAGCTCGAAGCCGCCCAGCGCCGCAACGCCGTCCTCGCCGTCGCCGCGGAGCGGGAGCGGATCGGGAGGGACCTCCACGACCTCGTCGGCCACTCGCTCACCTCGCTGACGATCTCCGCCCAGCTCGCCCGGCGCCTCATCGACACCGATCCGGACGCAGCCCGGGACCAGCTCGTCCAGATCGAGGGGACCGTCCGCCAGGCCCTCGCGGATGTGCGCGCGACCGCGTCCGGCATGCAGTCGATCCGCGCCGCGAGCGAGATCGCCTCCGCCCGCACCGTCCTCACCACCGTCGGCATCCACGCGCAGGTCCCCACCGCCCTGCCGCCGCTGCCCGACGACCTCGCCGAGCTGTTCGGCTATGTCATCCGTGAAGGGGTCACGAACATCATCCGCCACTCCCGCGCCACCACCGCCCGCATCGACGTCGACGAGGACTC
>DAHVRS010000464.1 GCA_027322375.1 Brachybacterium sp.
CTCTCGCCGGTGGAGGCGAAGAGGATCGGACGCTGGGTGACGCCGGTGATCGACAGCGCGGCGCCGCCACGGGCGTCGCCGTCGAGCTTGGAGAGCACCACGCCGGTGAAGCCGACGCCGTCGCGGAAGGCCTCGGCGACCCGCGCCGCGTCCTGGCCGATCATCGCGTCGACGACGAAGAGGGTCTCGTGGGGGTTCACGGCATCGCGGATGTCCCGCGCCTGCTGCATCATCTCCTCGTCGACGCCGAGGCGGCCGGCGGTGTCGACGATGACCACGTCGTGCTGCTGGAACTGGGCGGTGGAGACGCCGTTCATGGCGACCAGCACCGGGTCGCCCACACCGTTGCCGGGCTCGGGCGCGTAGACGGGGACACCGGCCCGCTCGCCGACGACCTGCAGCTGGGTGACGGCGTTGGGGCGCTGGAGGTCCGCGGCGACCAGCAGCGGGGTGTGCCCCTCGGACTTCATCCACTTCGCGAGCTTGCCCGCGAGGGTGGTCTTACCGGCGCCCTGGAGGCCCGCGAGCATGATCACGGTGGGCGGGTTCTTCGCCCAGTGCAGCTCACCGGTCGCGCCGCCGAGCACCTGGACGAGCTCGTCGTTGACGATCTTGACGACCTGCTGGGCAGGGTTGAGCGCCTTGGAGACCTCTTCGCCGAGGGCGCGCTCGCGCACCGCAGCGGTGAACTCCCGCACGACGGAGACGGCGACGTCCGCGTCGAGCAGGGCCCGGCGGATCTCGCGGATCGTCTTGTCGACGTCCGCCTCGGTGAGGCGGCCGTGGCCGCGAAGGCCCTTCAGCGACGCTGTGATGCGATCGGAGAGGTTGTTGAACACGAAGCGCTTCTCCTTGGTCGGATGGACCGCCCCAGTGTAGTGCGCCCGTCGCGGCGGCACCCGAGCGTGCGGGCGGGTGCACAGGAGAGAACCGCCACCCGCCCGCGCGCAGGGCGCCGACGGGCCGGCTCGCGCCGTCGTGCACCCGCGCGCACGGCTCACACGTCGGCGGCCTCCATGAGGGCGGCGACGATCCGGCCCACGCCCGGCGGGTCCAGGGCCCGCCCGTGCTGATCGGTCAGGTAGAGCACGTCCACGGCGCGGCGCCCCAGCGTCATCACGTGGGCGCTGCGCACCTGCAGGTCGTGCAGGGTGATCGTCTCGGCGACGTCCGCGAGCAGGCCCGGCCGGTTGCGGGCGTTGACCTGCACGACCGTCGCCTCGCGGGAGGCACCGGGCAGGAGCGTCACCACGGGCGCGTCCTCGGTGGTGCGCGGGGGCGGGCTCGGCGGGAGCTCGAGCACGCGGGCATCGGCCCGGTCGCGGTGGGCGAGCTCGCGGTCCAGGGCGGTGCGGATCACGGAGGGGTGCGGGAGGTCGGCGGGGAGGCCCGCGACCCACCAGGTGTTCACGGCGATGCCGTCCTGGGTGCTCATCACGGCGCTGTGCACGTCCAGGCGCAGGCGCACCAGCACGCGCGCCATCGCGGCGAACACGCCGGTGCCGTCGGGCGCGCCGACGCACAGCTGGGAGATCGGGGCGTCGTCGAGCGGGGCGGGGATGATCACCTGGGCGCTGCCGCTGCGGCGCACTGCGGCGAGCACGGCGTCCTGGGCAGAGCGCTGCGGCGCGAGGAGCGGCCGGGGCGTGCCGGCGCGGGGACGCAGTGCGTCGCGGGCGAGGTCGGTGAGATGCTCGACGAGGTCGGCGCGCCAGGCGGACCAGGCCGAGGGTCCGGCGGCGATCGCGTCGGCCTCGGTGAGGGCGCGCAGCAGCTCAAGGGTGTCGAGGTCCTCGTCGACGGCGGTCAGCAGATCCCGCAGGGTCGCGGGGTCGGCGAGGTCGCGGCCGGTCGCGAGCCCCACCAGGGTGAGGTGCTCGCGCACGAGGGTCGCGATGGTGCGGGCGTCGGCCGTGTCGAAGCCGAGATGACGGGCAGCGGCCTCCGCGAGCGGTGCCCCCTCGGCGGCATGGTCGCGCCGGTCCGGGCGCTTGCCGAGGTCGTGCAGGAGCGCGGCGGCGAGGAGGAGGTCGGGGCGGCTGACGCGGGCGAGGTGCCGCTGCGCCTCGATCACGGTCTCGATCTGGTGGCGGTCCACGGTGAAGCGGTGCACGGCCGAGCGCTGGGGCCGGTTGCGGATCTCCGCCCAGCCGGGCACCCAGCGGGAGAAGATGCCCTTCACGTCGAGGGCCTCGTACGCCTCGGCGAGATGCTCACCGGCCAGCGCGTCCACGAGCACGTCCCGCTGGACGGGCAGGAGCGGGGCCGACGGCGTCTCGGCCATGCGGGCGAGGGTCGCGCCGGCCAGCGGCAGGCCCGTCGTCGCGGCGTGGCGCACAGCGGCGACGTCCCGCAGCAGGTCGCGGGAGGACGGGTCGATGGACACCTCTCCGGCCTGGACGACCACGCCGTGGCCGACGCGCTCGAGGGCGGGCCGACGGTCCGTGCCCGCGCCTCGGGTCGCGATGCCGCGCGGGGAGGTCGCGGCCTTGGCGGCGCGCACCGCCCTGTGCAGCTCCCAGGTCACGTTACGAGCCGCCTCGGCGAGGACGGTGTGGTGGTCGTCAGCGGTCGTGTGGCCGGTGAGCGCCGCGACGGCGTCCTGGTCGGCGCGGCCCAGCCGAGTCCCGGAGGTGCCGGTGATGGCCTGGAGCGCGTCGCGGGCATCGCGCAGCGTGCGGGCGGCGGCGTCGACGACCTCGTGGTCGTGGTCGGCGAGCCAGCTCTCGGCGAGCGCCCGGATGACGGTGATGTCCCGCAGCCCGCCGCGATCGGACTTGAGATTCGGCTCGGTGGAGTGGGCGAGGGAGCCGTAGCGGCGGTCGCGGTCCGCGGCGAGGTCCACCACCTCCCCGACCCGCCGGCGGGCCTCGCGCCGCCAGGTGGCGCGGACCCGGGCGGCGGCGTCCGCGACGAGCTCCGCGTCCCCGGCGATGAGCCGCAGGTCCAGCAGGGAGATCGCAGTGCGGAGGTCGTCGCGGGCGACCTGCGCGCACTCCTCGGGGCTGCGCACGGAGTGGTCCAGCGAGGTGCCGGAGTCCCAGATCGGGTACCACAGCGCCCCGGCGAGCTCGGCGGCGCGGGCCTCATCCACCCGCGATCTGTCCACGAGGAGGACGAGGTCGAGGTCGCTCGCGGGGCCGAGGGAGCGCCGGCCGAGCGATCCGATCGCCGCGAGCGCCGCCCCGCTCCCCCGGCCCCCGTTCTCCTGTCCGGCGCCGCTCCCCCGCCCGGGCACGGTCTCGCCGGCTCGCTCCCACAGGCTGCGCAGCCAGTCGTCGACGAGGTCGGACTGGGCGAGCCTGCGGGAGGGGCCGGCGGAGGGATCCGCGAAGCCCTCGTGGAGCACCTGGGTGATCCGGCGGGTGGAGAGCTCCTCAGAGGGCATCCGCCCCCCGTTCCCCTGTGCGCACGCGCACCGTGGTGCCCACGTCGGTGGTCCAGATCTTCCCGTCGCCGATGCGGCCGGTGCGGGAGGCGGCGAGGATCAGGTCGATGATCGCGTCCTCGTCGCTCTCCAGAGCGAGCACCTCGATCTTGATCTTGGGGATCGTGTCGATCGTGTACTCGGCGCCGCGGTAGACCTCGGTGTGTCCGCCCTGGCGGCCGTAGCCGGCGACCTCGGTGACGGTGAGCCCGGTGACGCCGTACTCGCGCAGCGAGTCGGTGACGGCCTGCAGGGCGTGGGGCTGGACGACGGCGGTGATCAGCTTCATCGGGGCTCTCCTGCGACGGCGGGACGGGTGGGCTCCTCAGCGGTCTCGCCGGCTCCGGCGAGATCCGCGGTACGGCTGGCGGAGTTCTCGGCGCGGCCGACGGGGGCCGGGTTGCGGGGTTCGGGGCCGGGGTCCCGAGACGGGAAGGCCGGGGTCGAGGAGCGGTCCCGGCGGGTGGCCAGGGCGCCGACCAGATCGTATCCGGCCTCCGCATGGTGGGTGATGTCGATGCCGGCGCGTTCGTCCGACTCCGGGATCCGCCAGCCCATGGTGCGGGCGAGGACCAGGGCGATCACTGCGGTGATCGCGCCGGAGAAGGCCATCGCCGCGAGCGCCACGAGCACCTGGACCAGCAGGAGGCTGATCCCGCCGCCGGTGAGCAGTCCCCCGTCGGCCGCGAGGAAGCCGATGCCCACGGTGCCGACGAGACCGCCCACGAGGTGCACGCCCACGACGTCCAGGGAGTCGTCCACGCCCACGAGGTGCTTGAGGGAGACGGCCAAGGCGCAGACGACGCCGGCGGCGAGGCCAAGCACGATCGAGGTCAGCGGCGTGAGCGCGGCGGCGGCCGGGGTGATCGCGACCAGGCCCGCGACGACGCCGGAGGCCATGCCGAGGGAGGTGACGTGGCGGTCGCGGATCCGCTCCACGAGCGCCCAGCCGAGCATCGCCCCGGCGGTCGCGACCGTGGTGTTCACCCAGGCGAGGCCCGCGGTGCCGTCGGACGTGCCGGCGCTGCCCGCGTTGAAGCCGAACCAGCCGAACCACAGCAGGCCCGCGCCGAGCATCACCAGCGGCAGGTTGTGGGGCTTCATCGGCTCGGTTCCGAAGCCGCGGCGGCGGCCGACGACGAGGGCGAGGACGAGCCCGGCGATGCCGGCGTTGATGTGGACGACGGTGCCGCCGGCGAAGTCGACGGGCTCCGCGATCGTGGCGAGCGGCCCGTCGGCGCCGAGCAGGCCGCCGCCCCAGACCATGTGCGCCAGCGGCGCGTAGACGGCGGGGACCCACACGGCGACGAACACCATCCAGGTGCCGAGCTTGACGCGGTCCGCGATCGCCCCGGAGATGAGGGCGGCGGAGATGATCGCGAAGGTCATCTGGAACCCGGCGGCGACGTAGAAGGGCACGCCGCTGCCGGCGAGGAGGGACTGCTCGTCGGTGCCGGACAGGCCCAGGAACTCCAGCGGGCTGCCGAACAGGCCGCCGATGTCGGTGCCGAAGGCGATCGAGTAGCCGGCCAGCACCCAGGCGACAGCGA
>DAHVRS010000194.1 GCA_027322375.1 Brachybacterium sp.
GTGGGGTTGCCGGCGTCGTCAGGGCCAGCGGGGGCATAGGCACCCACGTGCAGGACCCGCTCGAGGATGACGGCGAGCACGGTCGCGGCGACGATCGCGATGAGGATCGCGCCGGGCACCTTGCGGATCCACAGCACGAACATCAGCAGCAGGCCGACGACGAACACGAGGGTGGGCCAGCCGGTGAGGGAGCCGTCGTTGCCCAGCTGCACCGGGGTGCCGGCTGCGGTGGTCACGAACTTCGCGTTGAACAGGCCGAGGAAGGCGATGAACAGTCCGATGCCGACGGCAATCGCGGTCTTGAGGAACGGAGGGACCGCCGCGAAGACGGCCTTGCGGAAGCCGGTGAGGACGAGCGCGAGGATGAGAACGCCCTCGAGCAGCACCATGCCCATCGCCCCGCCCCAGGTCATACCCGGCAATGACACGACGGAATAGGCGAGATAGGCGTTCAGGCCCAGGCCAGCGGCGAGGGCGAGAGGGAACTTCGCCCAGGCTCCCATCACGAGGCTCAGGAGTCCCGCGATGAGGGCGGTGCCCGCGGCGACCGCGGGGAGGTTCGGCTCGGTGCCGCCGCCGAGGTACATCCCGGTCGAGTCCGGGACGGTGCCGATGATCAGCGGGTTCAGCACCACGATGTAGCACATCGAGAAGAAGGTGACGAGGCCGCCGCGCACCTCGCGGGCGACGGTCGACCCGCGTTCGCTGATGTGGAACCAGCGGTCCAGCGGGGAGAGGGGGCGGGTGGGGATGCTGCTCGCGGGGTCCGCGGCATCGGTGGAGGGATCAGCCTGCTGCATGAGGGCGATCGTATCGGGCCGCGGGGTGCCGCCGTCCGGCCAGGAGCGTCCTTCCCGGCCGTGACGACGTGCGATGCCTCTCAGCGGGCGTTGCCGCGCTCGATGATGCGCAGGGTGCGGGCGTGACGGTAGTCCTCGGACAGCTCGAGGCCGGAGGCCGCGGCCTCGTCGACGACGACGGTGACGTCCTGGTGCATCTGCAGCACGGTCGCGGGCCAGCGAGCGCTGATACCGCCCTCGACGAGCTGGGCGACGGCCGCCGCCTTGTTCTCACCCGTCGCGGTGAGCACGATGCGGCGCGCCTCGAGAATGGTGCCGAGTCCCTGGCTGAGGGCCCGCTGCGGGACCTCTTCAGGGCTGTCGAAGTAGCGGGAGTTGTCCGCGATCGTGGAGCGGGTCAGGCCCACCACGCGGGTGCGGGAGCCCAGCGAGCTGCCGGGCTCGTTGAAGGCGATGTGGCCGTTGGAGCCGATGCCGAGGATCTGGAGATCCACTCCCCCGGCCTCGCGGATCCGCTCGTCGTAGGCACGCGCCTCGGCGACGGGGTCCTCGGCGGTGCCGCGCGGGGACTGCACCGCGGACTCCGGCAGATCGATGTGGTCGATGAAGTTCTCGCGGATGAAGCGGTGGTAGCTCTGCTCGTGCTCATCCGGCAGGCCCACGTACTCATCCAGCAGGAACGCGCGTGCGGAGGCGAAGCTCAGCCCCTCCTCGCGATGGCGACGGATGAGCTCGGCGTAGGCCGGCAGCGGGGAGGAGCCGGTGGCGAGGCCGAGGACCGCACCCTGCTCGCCCGCTCCGCGCAGGACCTCCTCGAAGAGGTCGGCGACGACGATGCCACCCGTCTCAGCGCTGTCGACGATATGGATCTCCATGGGTCCTGCCCTTCTCCGCCCCAGCCCCGGCGCGGGGTTCATCGGTGCACTGTGGTGCTCATTGATGCTCGTCTGCTGACTCACCCGAGCTTACTCGGTCATCAGACGTCTCGGGTGCAGGTGGAGGTACTGCCCTGCGCCCAATTGCACCCTCCTGCGCGCGGCGACGCCGCCGTCCCTGACGGGGCGGCGGCGTCGGCGGCTGCGGGGCGCGAGCCCCTCTCCACTGCGCCTGGTCAGCGCAGCAGCGTCACTTCTTCTTGCCGGAGTTCGCGGCGTACTCGAACGTGGCGCGCGGGGTCTCGGACTGCGGGATCCCGATGATGTCGCGGCGACCGACGAGCGTGCCCACCCAGCCGGCGACGACGGAGACCTTACGACCCAGCGTCGGCATCGCGTACAGGTGGTACGAGCGCGCCATCGCCCAGGCCGGGAGGCCGCGGATGTCGAGCTCCTTGTCGCCGAGCATCAGGCGGCCGACGCCCTTGTACATGCCCAGGGTCGCGAAGACGCCGAGGTTCTTGTGGTAGTAGTCCACCAGCGGACGGCCCTGGACGGAGCGCGCGATGTTGTCCGCGAGGCGCTTGGCCTGACGCACCGCGTGCTGGGCGTTCGGCGGACAGAACTTGCCCTCGCCCGAGGCGAGGTCCGGCACGGCCGCGCAGTCGCCAGCGGCGAACACGTTGTCCAGCGGGCCCTCGGCGCCGTTGACGCGCAGGTCCGCGAGGGCCTCGAGCTTGCCCATGAGCGGGCCGCGCTCGGTGACGACGGGGAGGTCGGAGGCCTCGGAGTCGGAGAGGACCGGGGCGGGCTTGACGCCGGCGTTCCAGACCAGCAGGCCGGTCTCGAACTCGTCGCCGTCGCTGGTCTTGATGACGCCGTTCTCCGCGGAGTTCAGGAAGGTCTCGAGCTTGACCTCGATGCCGCGCTCGCGCAGCTGGTCCAGCACGTAGGCGCGCTGCTCCTCGGTGAGCTCGGGGAAGATGAAGGGCGCACCGTCGACGAGCACGAAACGGATGTCCGAGGAGTGCAGGTCGGGGTAGTAGCGCAGGGCGTCGCGGACCATGTCCTCGGTCTCGGCGACCGCCTCGCCGCCGGCGAAGCCGCCGCCGATGAAGGTGAAGGTGAGCAGGCGCTTGCGGGCCGCGGGATCCTTGGTGGTCGCGGCCTCGGCGAGGTTGGCGAGGATGCGGTCACGCACCGCGATCGCCTCCTCGACCTGCTTGAAGCCGATCGCGTTCTCCGCGAGGCCGGGGATGGGCAGCAGGCGCGGCACCGCGCCGAGGCCCACCACGAGGTAGTCGTAGGCGATCTCGAGCTTCTCATCGTCCCCGAGGTCCACCACGACAGTGTTGTCGGCGCTGCGGATCTCCGCGACCGAGCCGGTGACGACCTTGGTGCCGTGGAGGATCTTGCGCAGGGGCGCGAGGACGTTGCGCGGGTCGATGCTGCCGGCGCCGACCTCGGGCAGGAAGGGCGCGTACGTCATGTACGGGCGCGGGTCGACGACGGTGATCGCGACCTCCGCACCGAGGGTCTTGCGCAGCTCGGACGCGGTCGTCAGACCGACGGAACCGCCGCCGAGGATCAGAACATGGGGCTTGCCGCCGAAAGTATTGGTCATGGACCCAGAGTATGACCGTAGCGGCTCTGAGACAAAAAGGTGAGACGAACGTGGACACCCGCCCGGGCCCAACGTCCCGGACCGGCCCGCGCGAGAGACCGGATGATGCCCATCGACGCTGGTCAGGACCGGTCAGGCGCGAACTGAGCGGGGCTGGTCAGGACACCTGGTCCAGGAGATCCAGTGCGATCCCGTCGAGGATGTCGTGCTCGCTGGTGCGGGTCGAGGTGATCCCCGCGGCCGCCGCGATGCGCTCCACGATCCGGGCCCAGATCAGGGCACCGGCGCCTATCACATCGAGCCGTCCGGGGTGGATGACCTGGTGACCTGCCCGTTCCTCGCGGGTCTCGGCCAGCAGGGCGCGGCAGGTGGCGAGGACCTGCTCGACCTCGAGCCGCGCGCCGTGGGTCACGTCGGGACGGTAGTCCCGAATTCCGCTCGCGACCGCCGTGACAGTGGTCACGGTCCCGGCGACGCCGACGAGCACGGCGGGGCGCTCGAGCGGGACCTCGGCCGCGGCGCGGTCCAGCATCGCGTCGACATCCGCGAGGGCCCCGGCGATCTCGGCGTCCGTGGGCGGGTCGGAGAGGAGATGGCGCTCGGTGAGGCGCACGGAGCCGATGTCGAGGCTGATGCGGTGAGTGGGGGTCTCCTCCCCCAGCACGAGCTCGGTGGAGCCGCCACCGATGTCGACGACGAGGCGCGGCCCGTCGGGCAGGTCCGCGATCGTGCTCACCGCGCCGCGGAAGGAGAGCGCGGCCTCCTCCTGCCCGGTGATGACCTCGGGGGTCACGCCGAGGATCTCGCGGATCCCGTCGATGAAGACGTCCCGGTTCGCGGCGTCGCGGGTGGCGGAGGTGGCCACGAAGCGGATGTCGCGGGGATCCACGCCGTGGCGGTCCACGAGCTCGCGATAGCCGCGCGCGGCCTCGAGGGTGCGCTCGACGGCGACGGGGTCGAAGCGTCCGGTGCGGTCCACCCCGAGCCCGAGGCGGACCATCTCCAGGCGTCGCTCGAGATCGACGAGGGTCCCGGTCGCCTCATCACGGCGGGCGATGAGCAGACGGATCGAGTTCGTGCCGCAGTCGATCGCGGCGACGGGTGCGCTCATCGAGACTCCTCCCATGCTGCCTCGCCCGCAACCTCGTCATCGCTGCAGCGGCACACCAGCTCGCCATCGGGGCCGGCGCCCTCGATCATCGCGAGGACCTCGTCGGCCACGGGGTTCACACCGGCGCCCTCGGCGAGGGCCTGCCCGGCGAGGGCGTGGAGGCACTTCACGCGCGTCGGCATGCCGCCGGCGCTCACGTGGCGCACCTCCTCGGCATCGCCCACCTCCGCGCGGCGTGCGAGATAGCGCTCGTGCGCGCCGCGGTAGGCGGCGGCGAGGGGCTCGTCGGCGGCGAGGCGCACGGTGAGCTCGGCCATGAGGCCGGTCGCCTCGAGGCGGGAGAGTTCGAGGGTGAGCCAGGGCAGGGTGAGGTACAGCGAGGTCGGGAAGGGGGTCCCGTCCTCGAGGCGGGGCGCGGTGCGCACCACGGCGGGGCGGCCGCAGCCGCAGCGCCGCGCGATGGAGACGACGCCGCGCATGTCGCGGCCGAGCTGACCGCGCATGACGGCGAGGTCGTCCTCGGTCGCGGGAGTCTCATGGGGAAGGGGGGCCAAAGCGGTCACTTCGCGTCCTGATCGCTGGTGTCGGCGGGGTCCTGCTCGGAGACGTCGTCTCCGGTGGATCCGGTCTCGTCGGGGATGTCCTCGGGGGTGAGGCGGCTGGCGCCCTCCACGCTCTCCCAGAGCACGGAGAACCATTCGCCCCGGGCCGCGGCCTCCTGGGCCTGCTGCGCCTCGGTGAGGGGCACGTCGCGGCCGGAGGTGTCGGTGAGGCGGTACTGGGTCTCGCCCGGCATCGCGAAGAGCAGCCTTTCGCGGGCCTGCGCCGCCACGTACGCGGGGTCCTCCCATCGCGCCACCTGGGCGCGCAGGTCCTCGACCTGCTGCTCCTGCTGGGAGACCTGGGTCTGCAGCTCTGAGAGCTTCTGGCGCTGGGCGACGTAGGAATTCACCGTCGGCACGAGCGCCGCGAGCGCCACCACGATGAGGGCGACGAGCGCGAGGGTGCGCCGGGTGATGGTGATGCCGGGGCCGTCCTCGACGGCCTCCGGTGCCGCGCCGGTGGCGGGGCGGGAGGCGAGGGCCGGTCCGCGGGAGCGGTCGGAGGTGCCGCTGCGGGCGGAGGTCCCGCCCCGATTCGAGGACCCGCCGCGACTGGTCGCGGCGGGTCGCGACGTCGGTCGCGCGCCGGGACGCCTGGCCCCGGACGCGGCGACCGGGCGCCTCGTCGTCCGCGGGGCGCCCGGTCGTCTGCTGCTCATGGGGATGAGGTTACAACCTCCTCCTGAGCGCTCAGGCGGTGAAACGCGGGAACGCGTCGGCGCCCGCGTAGCGCGCCGCCTCGCCCAGCTCCTCCTCGATGCGCAGCAGCTGGTTGTACTTGGCCACACGCTCGCCACGGGCCGGAGCGCCGGACTTGATCTGGCCGCAGTTGGTCGCGACGGAGAGGTCCGCGATGGTGGTGTCCTCAGTCTCGCCGGAGCGGTGGGACATCATCGCCTTGAAGCCCGCGCGGTGCGCGAGGTCCACGGCGTCGAGGGTCTCGGAGAGCGAGCCGATCTGGTTGACCTTCACCAGGAGCGCGTTGCCTGCGCCCTCGGCGATGCCGCGGCCCAGACGCTCGGGGTTGGTGACGAACAGGTCGTCGCCCACGAGCTGGGTCTTCGCGCCGAGGCGCTCGGTGATGGCCTTCCAGCCCTCCCAGTCGTCCTCGTCCAGCGGGTCCTCGATGGAGACCATCGGGTAGGCGTCCACGAGCTCGGCGTAGTAGTCGACCATCTCGGCGGCGGTCTTCTTCTCGCCCTCGAAGGTGTAGGCGCCGTCCTCGTAGAACTCGGAGGCGGCGACGTCGAGCGCGAGCGCGACGTCCTTGCCGACCTCGAAGCCGGCCTTCTGGATCGCCTCGACGATCAGGTCGAGCGCGGCGCGGTTGGAGTCGAGGTTCGGGGCGAAGCCGCCCTCATCGCCCAGGCCGGTGGCGAGCTTGCGCTCCTGCAGCACGGCCTTCAGCGCGTGGTAGACCTCGGCGCCGACGCGCATGGCCTCGGAGAAGGTCTCCGCGCCGATGGGCGCGATCATGAACTCCTGGATGTCGACGTTGGAGTCCGCGTGGGATCCACCGTTGAGGATGTTCATCATCGGGACGGGCAGGATGTGGGCGTTCGGGCCGCCCACGTACTGGTAGAGCGGCACACCGGCGGAGTCCGCAGCGGCACGGGCCACGGCGAGGGAGACGCCGAGGATGGCGTTCGCGCCGACGCGGCCCTTGTTGTCGGTGCCGTCGAGCTCGAGCATCGCGGCGTCGATCGCGCGCTGCTCCTGGACATCCATGCCGAGGATCTTCGGCTGGATGTCGGCGATCACGGCGCTGACGGCGTCCAGGACGCCCTTGCCGAGGTAACGGCCCTTGTCGCCGTCACGGCGCTCGACAGCCTCGAACTGGCCGGTGGAGGCGCCGGAGGGGACTGCGGCACGGGCGAAGGTGCCGTCGTCGAGGAGGATCTCCACCTCGACAGTGGGGTTGCCGCGGGAATCGAGGATCTCGCGGGCGTGAACGGCATCGATCAGAGCTGCCATGGGCTGTTCCTTCCTTCGGTGATGAAGTTCGAATCGTCCGGTCGGCGCTGACCGTCCGTCCGACAGTCTAGGCGGTGCCGCGCAGAAGCTGGTCCCGGTGCCCGGGGTTGCAGCCTCAGGACTGCTCGCCGAGGCGGCGATCCGTACGCGCCAGCAGGGAGCGCAGCGCCGATTCGGGGTCCACGTCCCGCGCCTCGGCGGCGACGACGAGGTCCAGCAGCGCACGGGCGATGTCGATGCCCCGCTCAGCTTCTGCAGTGCGTCCTGTGCTCTCCACCGCCACGACCTCGTCGGCCGCGCGCAGCAGCTGCTCGAGTCCGCCGGCCGAGCGGGCGCGGTGGACGATCTTCGCGGCGGTCTGCAGGGAGGGGAGCTCCGCAGGGATCCCCTCTGCCCAGCCCGAACGCCTTGCGGGGGCGCCAGCAACGCCACGCTCGGCGGCCTTCAGGGCATGCCACTGGGCGATGATCTGCTCGACGTCCGCGGGATCCTCGAGCGCGTCCTCGGGATGCTCGCCGAAGATGTGGGGGTTGCGCCGCTCCATCTTCGCGATGAAGGAGCGCGCCACGTCGTCGACGTCCCACGCCGGGTCCTGCTCCTGGCCCACCCGGGCGTGGAACAGGATCTGGAAGAGCAGATCGCCGAGCTCGTCGGCGAGCGCCGTCGGCCCGTGCGCGGCGGGGTCGTCGATCACCTCGAGCACCTCATAGGTCTCCTCGAGCAGATACCGGGCGAGCGACGCATGGGTCTGCGTGCGCGACCAGGCGTCCCCGCCCGGTGCGCGCAGCGCCTCCATCACCTCGACGGCCCGCAGCAGGGCATGGCCGCGGGGTGCGGGTGAATCCGTCGGGGTTCCGGGCTGGGGTGTGCTCACGAGCCCGAGGTTACTTCGCGGAGCTCGCCGAGCCCTGCACCGTCGGCGCCGTGATCTGCTCGGCCGCGGCGGGCACGAGCGTGCGCAGCACCTCGCGCGCCCACTCCAGCAGCGCATGGTCGCGCAGCTCGGTGCCGCCGAACCGGGCGGTCATCGGCCTCGGGACGAGGACCTGGCGGGTCGCG
>DAHVRS010000490.1 GCA_027322375.1 Brachybacterium sp.
CTCCACGCCGAGTTCGGCGCCCAGCGCGTGGTCGACACCCCGCTCGCCGAGGCGGGGATCGTGGGCACCGCCGTGGGCCTGGCCATGCGCGGCTACCGCCCCGTGGTCGAGATCCAGTTCGACGGCTTCGTCTTCCCCGCCTTCAACCAGATCACCACCCAGGTCGCGAAGATGCACAACCGCACCTCCGGCCGGGTGAACCTGCCGATGGTCATCCGCATCCCGCACGGCGGCGGGATCGGCGCGGTCGAGCACCACTCCGAGAGCCCCGAGGCGCTCTTCGCCCACACCGCGGGCCTGCGCATGCTCGCCCCCGCGACCTCCCAGGACGCCTACTGGATGACCCGCCAGGCGATCGAGTCCGAGGATCCTGTCATCCTCCTGGAGCCCAAGCGCCGCTACTGGGTCAAGGGCGACGTGGACCCCGGCCACCGCCCGGAGCTGTCCCCGTGGCAGGCCGCTGTGGTGCGTCCTGGCACCGACGCGACCGTGCTCGCCTGGGGCCCCTCGATGCCGCTCGTGCTCGAGAGCGCCGAGGCCGCGGCCGAGGATGGCATCGACCTCGAGGTCATCGACGCGCGCTCCCTCGCGCCCGTGGACTACCTGACGATCGCGGACTCGGTGCGCCGCACGGGCCGGCTCCTCATCGTCCACGAGGCGCCCGTCCTCGGCGGGCTCGGCGCGGAGATCGCCGCCCGGATCACCGAGCAGTGCTTCTACCACCTGGAGGCTCCCGTGCTGCGGGTGGGCGGCTACCACCTCCCGTACCCGCCGGCGCGCATGGAGCACGCCTACCTCCCCGACCTCGACCGGGTGCTCGACGGCGTGGACCGCCTGCTCGCGCACTGACGGACCCGCAGCCCACCACGCAGGCCGACGCCCCTTCCGGCGGACCCGCAGACGCCCACGCATCCGCGTGAAAGGATCACGACCATGAACGCCTCCTCGCTCGTCACGATCGCGCTCACCGACCCCGGCGAGGGCCTCACCGAGGCCGAGATCCTGGAGATCAAGGTCGCCGTCGGCGACCAGATCCAGATCAACGCCCCCGTGGTCGAGGTCGAGACCGCCAAGAGCGCCGTCGAGCTGCCCAGCCACGTCGCCGGCACCGTCGTCGAGATCCTCGTGGCCGTGGGCGACGAGGTGCCCGTCGGTGCCCCGCTGCTGCGCGTGGACACCTCCGGCGGGCCCGCACCCGCTGCTCCCGCAGCCAGCGGCGCGCCCACCGCCACCCCCGAGGCCGACCCGTCGGCCGAGGAGGTCGCCGCGCAGGTCCAGGAGCCGGAGACGCCCTCCGAGGCGCCCGCTGAGGAGCCGAAGAATCTCGTCGGTTACGGCACCCGCACCGCCCCGCAGCGTCGGCGCCGGCGCCGCGCCGAGCCCGCGCAGGCGGAGGACGAGGGCCAGGTCCCGATCGACCGCATCCTCGCCAAGCCCCCGGTGCGCAAGCTCGCCCGCGATCTCGGCATCGCCCTGCACGACGTGCTCGCCACCGGCCCCGAGGGCACCGTCACCCGCCAGGACGTGCTGAATGCCCAGCAGCGCGCCTATGGCGGCGAGCACGACGGTGCCTACTTCCCCGAGGAGTCCCCGCAGGCCCCTGCCGGGCTCGACGGTGCGATGAAGACCACCCGCGACCAGCCGTTCTCCGGCGTGACCAGCGACGAGCGCACCACCCGCGTCCCGATCCGCTCGGTTCGCAAGCGCACCGCCGAGGCGATGGTCGCCTCCGCCTTCACCGCCCCGCACGTCACCGTCTTCAACGAGATCGACATGACCGAGGCGATGGCGATCGTCACCCAGCTGCGCTCCGCGCGCGAATGGGCCGACGTCAAGATCAGCCCGCTCGCGGTGATCGCGAAGGCGCTGCTCGTCGCGATCCGCCGCAACCCGGAGGTCAACGCCTCCTGGGACGAGGCGGCGCAGGAGATCGTCTACAAGCACTACGTCAACCTCGGCATCGCCGCGGCGACCCCGCGCGGGCTCATCGTCCCGAACCTCAAGGACGCGCACCTCATGACGCTGCGCGAGCTCGCCGACGGGATCGGGGACCTGGCGCGCACCGCGCGCGCCGGCCGCACCTCCCTGCGCGACACCCGCGACGGCACCATCACGATCACGAACTTCGGCGTGTTCGACATCGACTCCGGCACCCCGATCCTGAACCCGGGCGAGTCCGCGATCCTCGGCGTCGGCGCGATCAAGGAGAAGCCGTGGGTGGTGGATGGCCGGATCGAGCCGCGGCAGGTCGCGACCCTCTCGCTGAGCTTCGACCACCGCCTCATCGACGGGGCGCTCGGCGCGGAGCTGCTGCGCGACGTCTCCGCCGTGCTCGAGAACCCCTCGCTGGGCCTGGTGTGGGGCTGAGCACCCCGACACGTCCAGCCGGCCTCGGTACCCTGGGCCGGTGACCTCGACCCCCTCCCCGGCGCCGCCTCCCGCACGCCGCCACGACCCGCGCATGCAGACGGTCGAGATGGCGGCGCTGCGCTTCGAAGACGTCGACGACGCCGAGACGCTGGACTCCGGGCCGATCCATCCGAGCCTGGACCGGTGGCGCACCGCACTGCTGGTCGCCGCCGGTGGCGCGCTGGGCACGCTGCTGCGCTTCGCCGTCGCCCTCCTCATCCCCACCGTCACCACCCCGACCCTCGTCGAGATGCCCTGGGGAACGTTCTGGGTGAATGCCCTCGGCTGCCTCGTGCTCGGCGCCCTCACCGGCTGGCTGGAGGTGCGCTGCGCGAGGCGCTGGCTGCAGCCCTTCCTGGGCGTGGGCCTGTGCGGCGGGTTCACCTCCTTCTCCGCCGTGGTCCTCGAGGGCTCAGCGATGATCGGCGCGGACTTCCCCGTCCTCGCCCTCGGCTATGCGGCCGCGACGATCCTGATGGGCGTCGGCGCGCTCGTGCTCGGCATGGTCGCCTCTCGTCACCTCGCCCGCCGTCTCGAGGCCGCGGCATGAGCGGCGGCGCCCTGGCACTGGCCCTCCTGGTGGTCTGCCTCGGCGGGGCGGCCGGATCGGTGGCGCGGTGGGGGCTGCGCGAGGGGTTCACGCACCTCGCCGCGACGCACCGCCCGCAGCGGACCGAGGCGGCCCGCACCTGGTCGACCTTCGTCGCCAACGTCCTCGCCTGCTTCCTGATGGGCATCGTCGTGGCGCAGCTCGGCTCCAGCTCCGGCGGCGCCCAGGTCGCCTATCTCGCGCTCGCCGTCGGCTTCTGCGGCGGACTGTCCACCCTGTCCACGGCCGCGATGGACCTCGTCGAAGTGTGGCGTCACAGCGGATTCTCGCTTGCGCTCGCCTATCTCCTGCTCAGCATGGGCGGCGGCATGGCCGCCCTGTGGATCGGACTGGTGCTCGCCTCATGACCTCAGACGTCATGCCCCGGCCCCGCCCTGCCCTGCTCGCGCTCCTCGCGGGCGCGCTGGTGGTGCTCTCCCTCGTCGCGGTGCTCGCCGCTCTCGCCGCGGGCGGGGACAACCTCGTGCTGCGCGACGCCGGGCCCGTGGCCCGCATCGGCGCGCCCGTCGCCTCGACCATCGCGGCGCTCGCCGCTGCGCTCACCCTGGGCGGCGCCGGGATCGCCGGCTGGCTGCCGCTCAGCGCCACTGACCGGGCGCGGGTGCTCGTGGTCGTCGCCATCTCCGCTGGCGTCGTGACGCTGGGGCGCGGTGCCTCCCTCGCCTTCTCCTACTCGCTCGCGACCGGGCAGGCGATCGGCACGGACCGCTTCGGCTCCGACCTCGGCGTCTTCCTCGGCACCGACCTCGGGCTGTGGCTCGTGGCCGGACTCATGATCGCCGCGGCCACCACCACAGTCGCCGTGCTGGGCAGCTCCGTGGGCCTCGCCCGCTGCGTCGCCGTGCTCGCGGGGCTCGCCGCCTTCTGCTCGGCGATGACAGGGCACGCCGCCGGGAACGAGACCCACGAGGTCGCGACCTCGACCATGCTCGTGCACTGGCTCGCGATGGGGCTGTGGGTGGGCGGTCTCGCCGCGCTGCAGCTGCTGCGCCCGGGCGGCCGGGACGACCAGCGGGTGCTGCGCGGCTACTCGCACCTGGCCCTGATCTGCTGGATCGCGCTGGCGCTGAGCGGCGTGTGCGCGCTCGCGGTGCGGATGAACAGCCCCGCCGAGATCCTCACCAGCGCCTATGTGCAGCTCGGTGTCGCCAAGGCCGTCCTCCTGCTCCTGCTGGGCGGGCTCGGCGCGCTGCAGCGCCGCCAGCTCGCCGAGGGTCTCGCCGGGGAGGTCTACCGGCGCCTTGCCGTGCTGGAGCTCGCGCTCATGGGGCTCGCGATCGCGCTCGCCGCGGCGATGAGCTCCTCCCCGCCGCCCGCAGAGACCTCCACCCCGCCGCCCGGCGTCGCGGGCGTGCTCACCGGCTACCCGCTGCCGCCCGCCCCGGACCTGTCCACCCTGGTGACGGCCTGGCGTCCGGATCCCTTCGGGATGGCGCTGGGCTGCGTGATGCTGCTGATCTGGTGGCGGCCGACGGCCCCGCCCCGCCCCCGCGGTGCGAGCCTGCGCCTGATCGGCTCGGTCGCGGTGCTGGTTCTCGTCACCAGCGGCGCGCTGAACGTGTACGCCAAGGTGCTGATCTCCGCGCACGTGGTCCAGCACCTCGCCCTGCTGCTCGGGGTCGGTGCGCTGCTGGGCAGCGCCGTCGCGATCCCCGCCCTGGTGCAGCGCCTCGTGGGGGAGGCATGGTGGCGGGCCGCGCTGCTCGCGCTGTTGGGACCGGCCCTGCTGGTCGCCGCCTATGTGAGCCCATTCCTGTTCATCGCCCAGGACAGCCACTCCGCGCATCTCGCGCTGCAGATGCTGGCCCTCGCCGCCGGGGTGCTCGCCGCCCTCGCCGTGCGCGTCGCGCCCTCGCGGAACCTGCTCGTACTGGTCCTGCTGCTGCTCGCGGGTGTCGCCGCGGGCGCGACGATGCTGTTCGGGGACGCGCTGATGGCGGCGAGCTGGTTCGGGGCGACCGGCCGCACCTGGTGGGCCGACGCCCTGCAGGACCAGCACCGGGCAGGCGCCGCGACGCTCGTGCTCATGGCACTGACCGCCGCGATCATCGTCCCGGCGGTGCTGCGCCGCCGCTGAGCCTCAGCGAAGGGTCAAGCGCCCGAGGGAGACTCAGACCGCCCCGCCGACGCAGTGCGAGGACGGGGCAGTCTCTGTCAGGGGCTCAGCCGGGCGGCGCTCAGCGCCTGTCGAAGAGGGCGCGCACGGCGCGCAGGCGGGCGAGCTG
>DAHVRS010000099.1 GCA_027322375.1 Brachybacterium sp.
CCTCGGCGCGCTCACCGAGGCCGGCGAGCTGGACCTGCCGGCGCTGGAGACCCTGCGCGATGCCGCCCTCGGCGCCGCGAGCACCGCCCTGCGCGGCCTCACTCTCACCCATCACCGCGCCCTGGACGCGATGCCCAGCCGCGAGGCACGAGCCGAGGCTGTCCGCACCCTGCTGGGCCTCGGCTTCCACCGCGTCCTCAGCTCCGGCGGCGCCGCCCGCGCCCTCGACGGCGCCGGCGATCTCGCCGCCATGGTCGAGGCCGCCGAGGACCTGCTGGACGTGTGCGCCGGCGGGGGAGTTCGCCCCGCCGACGTCCGCGACCTCGTGACCTCCACCGGTCTCAGCGACATCCACCTGTCCGCCCGCCGCCGCCCCGGCGCGCCCCTCGAGGCCGACGCCCCCGACACCCGCACCGACCCGGCGATCGTCACCGCCGCGGTCGATGCGGCAGGAGAATTGTGAGCACCGTGAACATCCCCCAGGACACGCCCCGCACCGACTCGCCCGACGAGCCCATACCGTCGGTCGCGGAGGAGCCCCGCCCGTCGGCCGACGCGACGGACGCAGCAGACGCGGCCCCGCAGACGGCCGAGCCCGCCGAGGCTGCCGAGGCAGTGTCGGACGAGGCGTCCGACGACACCGAGGCGCCGACGGGCGAGGGCGATATCGCTGTCTACGTGCGGCGCAGCCGCAAGCCCACCCTCGGCTTCTGGGTCGCGATCGCGCTCGCACTGCCGCTCCTCGCAGGGCTCGTCATCGCGCCCCTGCTCGGCATCGGCACGCTCAACGGCATCTTGAACTTCATGCTGGTCTCCGGCGTGTTCGTGGGCCTGCCGCTCGCGGCGATCGTGTGCTTCGTCGACGCGATGCGCCAGAGCTCCCGCCGCTCGCGCGCACCCCGCGACACGGCCTGAGGCACATCCGACGTCGCAGCCGAAGACACCGCCGAGAGCCTGCCCGCCGAGTCGGTGATCCCACAGTGGACGCCCTGCCGAGGGAGCGAAGTGCTGTGGCACCATTGTCCTGTGGCACGCGGCGACGGAAAACTTTCCCACGACCTGCTCCCCGGGGAGAAGGGCCCGCAGGATTCCTGCGGAGTCTTCGGCGTCTTCGCCCCCGGCGAGGATGTCTCGAAGCTGACCTACTACGGTCTCTACGCCCTCCAGCACCGGGGCCAGGAATCGGCAGGCATCGCGACCTCCGACGGCTCCCAGATCATGGTCTACAAGGACATGGGACTGGTCTCCCAGGTCTTCGACGAGGCCTCCCTCGAGGCGCTCCAGGGGCATCTCGCGATCGGCCACACTCGCTACGCGACCACCGGTGGGTCCGTCTGGTCCAACGCCCAGCCCACCCTCGGGCCCCGCGCGGAGGGCACGGTCGCGCTCGCCCACAACGGCAACCTCGTCAACACCGAGGAGCTGCTCGCCCTCATCGAGGAGCGTCAGGGCGCGCCCCGCACCGGTGAGCTCGCACGCGGCAACACGACGGACACCGCCCTGGTCACCGCGCTGCTGAACTCCGAAGGCACCCTCGCCGACTCCCTGCGCGAGGTCATGCCCCACCTGAAGGGCGCCTACTGCTTCACCCTCATGGACGAGAAGGCGCTGTACGCCGCCCGCGACCCGCAGGGCATCCGCCCGCTGGTGCTGGGCCGGCTCGAGCGCGGCTGGGTGGTCGCCTCCGAGACCGCGGCGCTGGACATCTGCGGCGCGAGCTTCGTGCGCGAGGTCGCCCCCGGCGAGATGATCATCGTCGACGAGCAGGGCCTGCACAGCGAGCAGGTGCTGCCCCCGCAGCCCAAGGGCTGCGTGTTCGAGTACGTCTACCTCGCCCGGCCCGACACCCGCATCGCCAGCCGCAGCGTCAACGAGGCACGCACGGAGATGGGACGCCAGCTCGCCCGCGAGCATCCCGTCGAGGCGGATCTCGTGATCCCGACCCCCGATTCCGGCACCCCGGCGGCGATCGGCTACGCCCAGGAGTCCGGGATCCCCTAC
>DAHVRS010000531.1 GCA_027322375.1 Brachybacterium sp.
GGTCGTCGTAGTCGGAGCCGAGGACCACGAGCGCGGAGTAGCGCTCGGCGAGCTCGCGGTGGCGGGCGAGGATCCGCTCATGCGCGGTATCGGGGTCGGTGATCACCAGGCGGTGGTCGACGCCGATGGCGTCCTCGTAGCTCTGGTCGACCGCAGGATGGCTGGTCAGCAGGTCGACGGCGTGGTCGCGCTCCTCATCGGAGCGGAGCACGGGGCGGAACACCCCGACGCGGTCGGATTGGGAGGCGAGGGCCTCGAGGAGGCCGAACGCCACCATCGACTTGCCGGTGAAGCCCTCCGGGCTGGCGATGTACACACTCTGAGACACGCTTTCAGCATAGGACCGCTGCATGGGACTGGACAGGGACCGCGGTCCCGCAGTGCGCGAGACGGCATGGGAACTGTGAGCGGCGCGGCAATGGACCGGTCTGCAGGTGAGCTGGATGTGAGCGGCGCGGCATCGGTGCTGGCCGGCAGGGGGACTGAGTCGCAGGAGAGCAGGGGAGATGAGAGCGACTCCTCAGGGAGCGTCCGGGGGTCTGCTCGTACGATGGGGGCATGCTCCGCGTCGCCCTCCGTCCCCGCTTCCTGGGGCTCCTCGCCCTGATGGTCGCGGCGACCGTGGTGTGCGGTCTGCTCGCCGGCTGGCAGTGGGACCGTGCGCATGACGCGATGACCGAGAAGGCGGACGGCCCCCAGCAGCTCGGCGACCTGCGCGATGTGCTCCAGGTGGGCGACGCCGTCACCAACGAGATCGTGGGCGACCTCGTCACCGCCACCGGCACCTACATGCCGGGGGAGCAGGTGATCGTGCCGGGCCGCAGCATCGATGGGACCGAGGCGGCGCTCGTCGTCTCCGCGCTCCGCGTCGAGCTGGCCGACGGCACGCAGGTGCGGCTCCCGGTCGCGCGCGGCTGGCTGCCCGCCGCCGAGGTCACCGGCGCCGACGGCGAGATCGATCCCTCCCTCGCCCCCGATCCGCCCAGCGGCGAGGTCGAGATCAGCGGCCGGCTCGAGGCGAGCGAGGCCGCGACCGGCGGCGTCGCCGACGGGGTGGCCGACGAGATCGCGACCCCGCAGCTCGTCAACGTCTGGGGCGCGCCGATGTACTCCGGCTACGTCGCGCTCGAGACCGCCTCCGACGGCCTGCAGGTCCTGCCCGCCGCGGAGTCGCAGTTCTCCCGCGGCCTGGACTGGCAGAACATCGGCTACTCCTTCCAGTGGGTGCTCTTCGGCGCCTTCTTCCTCTACCTGTGGTGGCGTTCGGTGCGCTCCACCTATCTCGACGAGCTCGCCGAGCGCCGCGAGGCGATCGAGGCGCTGCTCACCGCGCAGGATGGCGCCTCGCCAGACGACGAGACCGCGCCGTCGGCCGATGGTGCGGCGACTGCTGATGGTGCCGCCCCCGCCGATCGCCCGAACCCGACCCCGGCCGCCGCGTCGGCCGCCCCCTCCTCCGATAAGGACGTGTGACCCGTGCCTGCTCCCCGCCCCCTCGACGAAGTCGCCTGCCGCACCTCGTTCGCCCGCTTCCGCGTGGCCTCCATCGTGGAGGGCATCGCCCTGCTGGTGCTGGTGGGGATCATGGTCATGCGCTACGTGGTGTTCGGCGGCGACGGATTCTTCACGACCACGTCCGACACCTGGACCCAGATCTCCAAGACCTGGTCCCCGATCCACGGCCTGATCTACATGATCTACGTGATCCTCGGCTTCGATCTGTGGATGAAGATGCGCTGGGGCCTGCCGCGCATGCTGCTGCTGATGTTCTTCGGCGTGGTGCCGGTGCTGTCCTTCTTCGGTGAGCGCTGGACCCACCAGCGCGTCGAGTCCGATCTCGCCCGTCGCCCCACCCTGCAGGACCAGGAGCGCGACTGAGCCGATCGCCTCGTCGCGCCGTGGCGTGACGAGGATCCTCCCCGCAGGGCGTGGGACGGGATGTCCGAGCCGGAGCGCTCCCCGTAGACTCGCGAGTGTGAACGACACCGACCAGCGCCCCGTCCTCGTCGTCGACTTCGGCGCCCAGTACGCACAGCTCATCGCCCGCCGCGTGCGCGAGGCCCGGGTCTATTCCGAGGTCGTCCCGCACTCGATGCCGGCCTCGGAGATCCTCGCCAAGCAACCGCGCGCCCTGATCCTCTCCGGCGGGCCCAGCTCCGTCTACGCCGACGGCGCCCCGCGCCTCGCCCCGGCGCTGCTCGAGGCGGGCGTTCCCGTGCTCGGGCTCTGCTACGGCTTCCAGTCGATGGCCGCCGCGGCCGGTGGCACCGTCTCCCCGACGGGTGTGCGCGAGTACGGCGCGACCCGCCTGGAGAGCCTCGAGGCTGACTCCTGCCTCCTGGCCGGCCAGGACCTCGACCAGAACGTGTGGATGAGTCACGGCGACTCCGTCACCGCCGCCCCCGAGGGCTTCACGGTCGTGGCGACCTCCGCCAGCAGCCCTGTCGCCGCCTTCGAGAACCGCGAGAAGCAGCTCTACGGCGTGCAGTGGCACCCCGAGGTGGGCCACTCCGATCGCGGCCAGGAGGTGCTGGAGAACTTCCTGCGCGGCGCGGGCATCGAGCCGACCTGGACCACCGGCAACGTCATCGAGGAGCAGCTCGAGCGGATCCGCACCCAGGTGGGCGAGGGCAGCGCGATCTGCGGTCTGTCCGGCGGGGTGGATTCCGCCGTCGCCGCCGCGCTCGTGCAGCGCGCGATCGGTGACCGCCTCACCTGCGTGTACGTCAACCACGGTCTCATGCGCCAGGACGAGTCCGAGCAGATCGAGAAGGCCTTCGGCGAATCCACCGGCGGCGCGAAGCTCGTCATGGTTGACGCGGAGGAGCAGTTCCTCACCGCGCTCGCCGGCGTCACCGACCCCGAGACCAAGCGCAAGATCATCGGCCACGAGTTCATCCGCGTCTTCGAGCAGGCCCAGGCCGACATCCTGCGCGAGCAGGGCATCTTCGAGGGCGAGGGCGCCGAGGCACATGCTGAACGGAAGGCCTTCCTCGTCCAGGGCACCCTCTACCCGGACGTCGTCGAGTCCGGCGGCGGCGACGGCGCAGCGAACATCAAGAGCCACCACAACGTGGGCGGCCTGCCGGAGGACCTCTCCTTCGAGCTCGTCGAGCCGCTGCGCGCCCTGTTCAAGGATGAGGTCCGCGCCGTCGGCACCGAGCTGGGCCTGCCCGACGAGATCGTCTGGCGCCAGCCCTTCCCCGGTCCGGGCCTCGGCATCCGCATCATCGGCGAGGTCACGAAGGAGCGCCTGGACATCCTGCGCCAGGCCGACGCGATCGCGCGCGAGGAGCTCACCGCCGCGGGCCTGGACCGCACCATCTGGCAGTGCCCCGTCGTGCTGCTGGCCGACGTGCGCTCCGTGGGCGTCCAGGGCGACGGCCGCACCTACGGCCACCCCGTGGTGCTGCGCCCCGTCACCAGCGACGACGCGATGACCGCCGACTGGGCCAAGGTGCCCTACGACGTGCTCTCCCGCATCTCCACCCGCATCACCAACGAGGTCAGCGAGATCAACCGTGTCACCCTCGACATCACCTCGAAGCCCCCGGGCACCATCGAGTGGGAGTGAGCGCGGCGGCCTGAACCGCCCCTCACCCCGGACCCCGACGGGCCGGGATCCGAGCCTCCGCTGCGCGCGGGGGAGCGGGTCCCGGCCCGTCGGCGTTCGCGGAGTGGCCGCGCTCCCCGTGCCGCCGCGCCCGCACAGTCCGTGCCGCCGCGCCCCCTCACCTCTCTCCCCCGACCGCGCACCACCCGTGGCACAGAATCGTCAGATTCCGAACCAGAAGAGCGCTCGATATGGTTCGGAACCTGGCGATCGCGCTCGGCAGCGAGTCACGGGTCGCGGGGTGGGGTGAGGGGCGGCAGCGTGGAGCGCGCCGGGAGCGTTCACATCGGACGAATCGGCCAGGAACTATAACGGTCAAGTCTCGAGGGAGGCGATTCTCCGGCGGGGCGGGGAGCGAAGCGCTCGGATGTTTCCCATGACCTCTCTCCCCAGACCCTCGACCTTCCTCTCCGCCGGGGCCGCATTCGCGGCGAGCACTGCGCTGGTCCTCACCGGGGGCCTCGCCGCCTCCGCCGAGGAACCGCCGCCCGGCCCGATTCACGGCCCTTACGTCTCCGATCCGCAGGTGCCGAACCCCGCCCTCGACCTTGACGGCGAGGAGG
>DAHVRS010000534.1 GCA_027322375.1 Brachybacterium sp.
ACATCATCGTCACCGGCCTGGCCCTGTGGGTCACCGCCCTCCTCCTGCCCGGCATGCACCTGGGCGACGACAGCGCGAGCACGCTCACGCAGGTGCTCACCATCGGGGCGATCGCCCTGATCCTGGCGCTGATCAACACCCTCGTGAAGCCGATCCTGTCCTTCCTCGCCTTCCCCATCACCTGCCTCACGCTGGGACTGTTCCAGCTGGTCATCAACACGCTCATGCTGCTGCTCGCGAGCTGGGTGTCGGGGCTGGTGGGGCTCACCCTCGAGTTCGACTCCTTCTGGTGGGCGCTGCTGGCCGGCGTGATCATCGGGATCCTCTCCGCGATCGTCGAGGCTGTGACCGGCGTGGGCGACCCGGACAACCAGCGGGCGTAAGCGCACACTGACCGTCCGTCGGGCCCGGTCGCGCCTGCGCGCACGGTTCTGGGAGAATGACGGCCATGGCTCACTCCTTCGCGGACATCACTCCCCCGATCGCCCTGACCCCGCTCGACGGCCGCTACCGCGGCCAGGTCGCACCGCTGGTCGACCACCTCTCCGAGGCGGCGCTGAACCGCTCCCGCCTGGTGGTGGAGACCGAGTGGATGATCCACCTGCTGGACGGCGAGGTCATCCCCGGCCTGCGCACGCTCACCGATGAGGAGCGGGCGCTGCTGCGCGCGATCCCGGAGGACTTCGGCGCCGACGGCATCGCCGAGCACGCCGAGATCGAGCGGGAGACCGTCCACGACGTCAAGGCGATCGAGTACTACATCAAGCGCCGCCTGAAGGGCACCTCCCTCGAGCCCCTCGCCGAGGTCGTGCACATCTACTGCACCAGCGAGGACGTCAACAACCTCGCCTACGCGCTGATGATCCGCGGGGCCGTGCACGAGGTGTGGCTGCCCGCCTTCGAGGCGCTGATCGAGGACCTGAGAACCCTCGCCCGCGAGACCGCCGAGGTGCCGATGCTCTCGCGCACCCACGGCCAGGCCGCGACCCCCACCACGCTCGGCAAGGAGATGGCGGTCTTCGCCCACCGCCTGGGCCGGCAGGCCCGCCGCATCCCCGCGAACCAGATGCTCGGCAAGATCAACGGCGCGACCGGCACCTACGCCGCGCATGCCGTGTCCGTGCCGGGCGCGGACTGGGAGCAGGTGGCCCGTTCCTTCGTGGAGCACCTGGGTCTGACCTGGAACCCGCTGACCACGCAGATCGAGTCCCATGACTGGCAGGCCGAGGTCTACGCGGACATCGCCCGTGCTGGCCGGATCCTGCACAACCTCGCCACCGATGTGTGGACCTACATCTCGCTGGGCTACTTCCGTCAGCGCCTGTCCGCGCAGGGCGGCACCGGCTCCTCGACGATGCCGCACAAGGTGAACCCGATCCGCTTCGAGAACGCGGAGGCGAACCTCGAGATCTCCGGCGCGCTGCTGGATGTGCTCTCCCAGACCCTGGTCACCTCGCGCCTGCAGCGCGACCTCACCGACTCCACCACGCAGCGGAACGTCGGCCCGGCGCTCGGCCACTCCCTGCTCGCGATCGCGAACATCCGCAGGGGCCTGGCGGGCCTGGACGTGGACGCGGACGCGATGGCCGCGGACCTCGAGGGGAACTGGGAGGTGCTCGGCGAGGCGGTGCAGTCCGTGATGCGCACCCTCGGCGTGCAGGGCCACGAGGGCCTGGACAATCCCTACGAGCGGCTCAAGGACCTCACCCGCGGCCACCGCGTGGACGGGGCGGGGATGCGCGAGTTCATCTCCTCGCTCGGCCTGCCCGAGGCGGAGCAGGAGCGCCTGCTGGCGCTGACCCCGCAGACCTACGTGGGGCTCGCCGCCTCGCTCGTCGGCCATCTGGACGACGAGGCGCGCGGCTGACCCCCCGCACACCCGCCCAACGGCCGATGGCCCCTCCTGCTCGCGAGAGCGGGAGGGGCCATCGGCGTTCCGGACGAGCGCCCTGAGTCAGCCGATCGCGCGGGGGCGCAGGTCGAGGACCGCGACGACCGCGTCCTCCGGGGCGCGCAGCACGTACCCGATCGCGGCCGCGACCGTGGCAGGGCGCAGGTAGCGCTCCTGCTGGTACTCCCCCTGCTCGGCGGCGCGCAGCTCGTGCTGCATGTCGGTGTCCACCCGGCCGGGGTGCACGGAGCTGACCCGTACACCGTTCCCGGTCTCCTCCTGGCGCAGCGCGTCGGTCCAGGCGCGCAGTGCGAACTTCGAGGCGGAGTAGGCGCCGCGGTCCCCCTTCGCGTTGTACCCGGAGCCGGAGTTCACGGCGACCACGGTGCCGCGCGCGGTGCGCAGCGCGGGCAGCAGCAGCCGGGTCAGCTCGGAGACGGCGGTGACGTTCACGGCGAAGTTCCGCTCCCAGTCCCGGACGCTCAGCTCCTCGACGGAGCCGTTCACGAGGATGCCGGCCGAGTGGACGAGGCCCGCGAGGCCGTGGGGCAGATCGAGCGCGGCGACCGCCGCGGCGGTCGCGTCCGGGTCGGTGAGCTCGGCGACCAAGGTCTCGGCAGACGGCAGCTCGGCGGCGAGCGCGGTGAGCGCCTCCGCGTCGCGGCCGCCGAGGATCACGTGGTGGTCAGCGGCGAGCTCGTGCGCGAGCGCGCGACCGATCCCTCGGTTCGCCCCGGTGACGAGGACGGCGGGACGGGCATCAGGCGGCGTGGTGGTCATGGACGGCAGTCTGGCATGCCCGGCTCGGGGCGGTGTGGAGAGCACCGCTGGGTGAGGGAGCAGTGGGGTGAGAGCATGGGCCGATGGAGAGCTTCAGCCCGAGCCGGCGCTGGCTGCGTGTGGAGGTGCTCGTGGTCCTCGCGCTGTCGCTGGGGCGCAGCGCCGTCTACTCCCTGCTCGCCCTCACCGAGGCGCTCGCGGCCGGTCCGTTGAAGGGGCAGTCCACCGCACTGAACCCCTCCCTGCAGGAGAACCCGTGGCTGGACCTGCTGCGTCAGCTGCTCTCGATCGGCTTCACCGTCGCCCCAGTGGTGCTCGTGGTGCTGCTGCTCGCGGCGACCGCGGGCTCGCTCGCCCAGACGCTCGCGGACCTGGGCCTGGACCTGGTGAGGCCCGCGAAGGACCTGCTGCACGGAGTGCTGATCGCCGCCGGGATCGGGATCCCGGGCCTCGCCGTCTACTACCTGGGCCGGCTGCTCGGGGCGACGCTCGAGGTGGTCCCCGCGTCGCTGGACACGCACTGGTGGACGGTGCCGGTCCTCGTCCTGCATGCGCTGAAGAACGGGGTGCTCGAGGAGGTGATCGTGGTGGGCTATCTGGTCCAGCGGCTCGAGCGCCTGGGCTGGTCGCCGCGCGCGATCGTGCTCGCCTCCGCGGTGCTGCGCGGTGCGTATCACACGTATCAGGGCATCGGGCCAGGCCTCGCGAACCTCGTCATGGGGCTCGTGTTCGGCACCTGGTACCTGCGCACGCGGCGCACGCTGCCTCTGATCATCGCGCACACCCTGCTGGATGTCGTCGCCTTCGTCGGCTACGCGCTGCTGAAGGGCGTGCTCGGGCTCTGAGCCCGGCGCTGCTCCTGCCGTCGGCCCCAGCGGGGCCAACGGTCAGAGGATGCAGGTGGTCAGAGGATGAACGCCTCGGCGTCGCCGTCGGCGACGATCGGGAGCCCGGACTCGAACCACTCGTCCATGCCGCCGCCCACGTTGATCGCGTCGAAGCCGTTGGCGTTCAGCCACTGCGCGACCTGAAAGGAGCGCCCACCGGTGCGGCAGACGATGTACAGGTCATCGTCGGTCTCCGGGAGCTGGTCGAGGTTCTGCACGAGGGTGCTCGCCGGCAGGTGCTGGGCAGTGGCCGCATGGCCCGCATCCCACTCGTTCTGCTCGCGCACATCGATGAGGATCGCTCCCTCGGGCACGTCCTTCGGGGCGACGGTCTGCATGTCCTCCATGTCCATGCCTCCAGCGTAGCGGCCGCCCCCCGTCCCGCGGGAAGACGGGACGGGGCGCGGGGCTGACCTGTGAGAACGCAGTCCTGTTCAGGCGTCGCGCAGCGCGTACCGGCGCACGAGCGGCGAGCCGACGAGCACCGCCGCGATGACGAGCGCGTAGGCGCCCGCGACGCTCACGAGGTACTGCACGGCGACCAGCGGGTCCTGCGGGGCGGCGCCGAGCACCGTCGCGATCACGAGCAGGGAGGTGAAGGTGGCGAGCACGGAGCTGAGCAGCACCGGCAGCACGATCTCTGCGATCCGAGAGCGGTGCAGCTGGGCCACCTGCGCGCCGGCGACGTGCTGAGAGCGCAGCAGCGGGCCCTGGTCGATCACGCGAGCGGTCTGGGTGACGCCGGTGCTCACTGCGGCGAGCACGGCGGCGATCCCGAGGGTGAGCAGTCCGCCGGTGGCCAGGGCGGTGGACATCATGAGGTCCTCCGCACCGCGGAATCCGTCGTCGCGGGTCATCAGCGAGATGACGGTGAGGAAACCGGCGATCACGAGCGCGAAGGTGATCCCGGAGACTGCCCGCCAGCCGGCCTTCGGATCCGCGGCGAGGCGCCTCGCGCCGACCAGCAGGGAGGGTGTGGGGGCGAGGCGGGCGACCAGCAGCGCCACGACCCACACGAGATAGGGGCCCACGATGTTCACCCCCGCGACCACTGCGCCGATGAACAGAACCATCACCGCGATGACCACCACCTCGCCGGCGACCGGGCCCAGCACCATGCCGCCCACCTGCGCGAAGACCACGAACCCGAGCACGAGGCCCACCCAGATCACCACGCGCATCACGGACATCTTCACGGTGCGGGAGCGCCGGGCGACGCCGAGGGGGCTGAGGATGACGGTGGTCAGCGACACGGCCGCGGAGCCGGCAGCGAGCAGGACCATGCCGAGGACGAGCAGCGGATAGGTCCACCAGGGCATGAGCAGGTCCGCGGTGGTGAACGGAGTGATCCCGAAGTCGAGCGCGGTCAGCGGCGGTGTGGCGATCAGGTGCAGCACCACGCCGAGCAGCCCGCCCATCAGCGCCTGCGCGGCGACGTCGAGGACCGCGACGGCGCCGACCTGGCCGGCGGTGCCGCCCACGAGACGGATCGCGGCGAGGTCCTGCTCTCGCCGTGCCAGCGACAGCCGTGCCGCGGAGCCGCCGAGGCCGACGGCGCTCGGGATCAG
>DAHVRS010000540.1 GCA_027322375.1 Brachybacterium sp.
CTGATCCACCAGCGGAAATGTTCGCTCTCGGCGAACGTGTCCCCAGCACCAGTGTTACAGCGTAATGATGTAATCATGCGCCATATGCACCGCCGGTCCGGAGGCTGGCAGCAGAGTTCACGACCCGACGCCGACGACGCCGCCGACTGGTTCGCCGGACGACTTCCGGACGGCTGGTTCACCGGCGATCCGACGGTGCTCATCGACCGCGAGGAGATCACCGTCCTCGGCCGGTTACCCGACGTCGAGGGTGTCGACGGTCCGGACAGTGACGCGCGCGCCACCGGGCGGGTGGCCCGGTTCCGGGAACAGACCCGCGCTGAACGGATGCGGATCGCCGACGAGGCCGAGAACCGCTACACGCAGATCGCCGAGGAGGTGCAGCTCCCGCTCGAGGGCCTCGAGCCCGAAAAGCTCGCGAACGTCGCGAAGGTCTTCGCTCGCGCCGTGGCGGCCGGCTGCACCGTCGAGCGCTCCGTGGTCCCCGGCATCGAGGTCACCCACCGGGTCCTCGGCGCGGAGGACCCTGCTGAGACCCCCGGGGAGGAGCGGGCATGACCATCCGTCCCATCCGCGTCGTCGGCGATCCGGTGCTGCGCACCCCCTGCGACCCGATCCGCACCATCACCGACGGCACGCGCGCGCTCGTGCGCGACCTCATGGACACCGTGGACGATCCCGGCCGCGCCGGTGTCGCCGCGAACCAGATCGGCGTGAACCTGCGAGCCTTCTCCTGGCACATCGTCGAGACCGGCGAGATCGGCTGCATCCTCAACCCCGTCATCGTGGAGCTCTCCGAGGAGCTGCAGCACGACGACGAGGGCTGCCTGTCCGTTCCGGGCCTGTTCTTCCCGCGCACCCGCTCCGCCTATGCCCGCTGCGTGGGCATGAACGTGGACGGCGAGGAGATCGAGCTCGAGGGCGAGGGGCTCATCGCCCGGCTCATCCAGCACGAGGTGGGCCATCTCGACGGCGAGCTCTACATCGACGGCCTCGAGCGCTCCGTGAAGAAGAAGGCGTTGCGCCAGATCAGGGAGACCCTTTAAGCTCGCAGGGACGAAGGCCTGTCCATCTCGCAGCTCTCCGTGCCACCGATTCGTTGGGGAAGACGCATCGGAGACCGGGAGGATCGAGATGACCCAGGGCGTTCTGTACGTGCACTCCGCGCCGCGTGCCCTCACGCCGCATATCGAATGGGCAGCGAGCGGAGTGCTTGGTGTGCCTGCACGCATCCGCTGGGAGGATCAGCCCGCGATGCGCGGCCTGCAGCGCGCGGAGATGACCTGGCGCGGTCGGGAGGACACCGGCGCCCGTCTGGTCAGCGCCCTGCGCGGCATGCACGAGGTCCGCTTCGAGGTCACCCAGGAGGCGACCGCTCAGCTCGACGGCGCTCGCTGGAGCTGCACTCCTGAGCTCGGCATCCACCACGCCGCGACCGATCACGCCGGCAACACCGTGCTCACCGAGGACCACGTGCGCGGCTGCCTCGAGCGGGCCGGAGACGACCCGCTCGCCCTGCGCCGCGAGCTCGAGATCGCGCTGGGCACCCCCTGGGACGAGGACCTTGAGATCTACCGCCACGCCGGCGAGGGTGTCCCCATGCGCTGGCTGCACCGCGTCAGCTGACGCACCCTCTCCGTCTCCGCGCCGAGCCCTCCCGTCGGCCGTTGCGTCGGATCTCCTGACCACAGAGCGCTGCCCCGCCGATCCCCACCTGAGGGGATCTGCGGGGACAGCGCTCGTGAGGGCGGTCCTTGCGGGGATCAGGAGCTGGTGACCACCACGGCGATGTCGTGGCCGCCG
>DAHVRS010000544.1 GCA_027322375.1 Brachybacterium sp.
GCGCTGGACCACGCCGTGCACTCCGGCCTCTTCGGCGGCCCCGTCATCGACGCCCTCACCCAGCTCTCGCGCCTGCTCGCGACCCTGCACGACGAGAACGGGGAGGTCGCCGTCGCCGGCCTCAGCGCCGCGCCGGACCCCGCAGTCGACATGGACGTGGCGGACTTCCGCCGCGACGCCGGGGTCGTCGAGGGCCTCGAGCTCTCCGGCAGCGGGCCCCTCACCTCGCGCCTGTGGACGAAGCCCGCGATCTCCGTGATCGGCATCGACGCGCCGAGCGTGCGCGAGGCCTCCAACACGATGGTCCCCGTCGCCCGGGCGAAGGTCTCCCTGCGCATCCCGCCGGGCCAGGACCCCGAGACCGCGATGGCTGCGCTCGTCGCCCATCTCGAGCAGCACACCCCCGCGACCGCCCGCGTCACCGTGCACGAGGGGGAGCAGGGCAAGCCCTTCAGCGCTCCGCAGCACTCCGCGGCCATGGACCTCGCCCGCCGCTCCTTCGCGCGCGCCTGGGGCACCCCCGCGGTCGACACCGGCCTCGGCGGCTCGATCCCCTTCATCGCCGACCTGCTCGAGGTGTTCCCCTCCGCCGAGGTGCTGGTCACCGGGGTCGAGGATCCCGAGTCCCGCGCTCACGGCATCGACGAGTCCCTGCACCTGGGCGAGTTCGCACGGGTGTGCCTCGCCGAGGCGCTGCTCCTGCGCGGCGCGGGTGACCTCGCCGCCGAGGGGCAGGCCGGTGGCGCAGGCGAGGGGAGCGGCGCATGAGCTCCCGTACCCCCGAGCCGGAGCGCCGCAGCACCCCGGTCTCCCCGCTGCTCGTGCCGATGCTCTTCCTCGGACTGATCATCGGTTTCATCGCGGGCTACGCCCTGCTGTGGTGGGGCCTGCTCGCCGTCGCCGCGGTGTGCGGTGTCTCGGCCTCGCTCGTGTTCACCGGGCGCAACCGCGACGGGGCCACGGGTGCCGTGGTCGGTGTGCTGCTCGGCTATCTCGGCATCATGCTCGTGGCCTGGTTCCGCGGTGTGATCGGCTGACTCACCGACTGAGCCGGGACCTACCGGCCGCACCCTGCGGGGGAGAAGAGCGCCTGTGACGCAGGGCTCGGCACGGGACCTTCCTCATCCCCCGTTCATGCGAGCCGAGGCGTATCCTGGCCAGAGACGAGCTTCGAGGAGGACCTCATGACCACGATCACCACAGAGCGGCCCGCCGCGGCCCACGGCGTCACCCTCACCGCGGGTGCCGCGCAGAAGGTCACCACACTGCTGGAGCAGGAGGGGCGCGACGACCTCCGCCTGCGCATCGCGGTGCAGCCCGGCGGCTGCTCGGGCCTGATCTACCAGCTCTACTTCGACGAGCGCCTCATGGACAACGACCTCGTCGCCGACTTCGATGGCGTCGAGGTGGTCGTCGACAAGATGTCGAACCCGTACCTCTCCGGCGCGGTGATCGACTTCTCCGACACCATCGAGAAGCAGGGCTTCACGATCGACAACCCCAATGCGGGCAGCTCCTGCGCCTGTGGCGACTCCTTCGCCTGAGCCGCTTCCCGCAGCGCTGACGGGCCCGGCCGATGACGATCACGTCACCGGCCGGGCCCGTTGCTCTGTGACGACGGCGACGCGAGGGTCACAGAGAGGTCACGGACACGATGACCATCTGTCCGGT
>DAHVRS010000550.1 GCA_027322375.1 Brachybacterium sp.
CGTGCACGGTCACCGTGACAGTCTCTCATCTTCGGCCGGGCTCTCCCCGGGAGTGCGGCGGGCGAGCAGGAAGCGGTCCCGGCCCGTGAGGTCGGGAAGGGTCATGACCTGCTCGAACCCGCCCTGGGCGAGAGCGGCGTCACGGGCCGCGGGGCCCTGGACGTCGGCATGCTCCATGACGAGCACTCCCCCGGGACGCAGCAATCTGGCCGCCCAGGCGAGCACCGCGCGCGGCACCTCGAGGCCGTCCTCGCCGCCGCCGAAGAGGGCGCGGTGCGGGTCATGTGCGATGACCTCGGGGTCGCGCGGGATCGCCTCGGGCGGGATGTAGGGGGGGTTGGAGAGCACCGCGTCGACGGGGCGGGCCGCCGCGAGCTCGGGCAGCTCCGTCATGAGGTCGCCGTGCAGCACCTGGCCGCGGCCGGGACCGGCGGCGTCGAGGTTCACAGCGGTGAGCTCCGCCGCGGCCTCGTCGATCTCGACGGCGAGAACGCGGGCATCGGGATACTCATCGAGCACGGCCGCGCCGAGGGCACCCGAACCGGAGCAGAGATCCACCACGGTGCGCAGCTCCCCGATCGCGTGCTCGCGCAGCAGATCCACGGCGAGCTCGGTCTCCGGACGGGGGATGAACACCCCGGGCCGCACCTCGAGCTCGAGGTGTCGGAAAGGGGCACGGCCCAGGATCAGCTGGAGCGGCTCGCGCTCGGCGCGGCGGGCGACGAGCGCCTCGAGCCCGTCCTCGAAGTCGTCCGGCAGCTCATCGAGCAGGACGAGGGGGCGGTCGGTGCGGGCTGCGGCGGAGAGCAGCCTGCGGGCATCGGCGCTCGGGGAGGGCACCCCTGCCTCGCCGAGGCGGGCGGTGGTCGCGGCGAGCGCCGTGCGCAGGCGGGTGCGGACGTCGGCAGCGCTCACATCGGCAGGACTCATGCGCTCTCTCCCCCGGCGTCTCCGGCGGCTTCTCCCGCGGCGTCGGCGAGGCGGGCGGCGCGCTCGGCATCGCGGGAGGAGGCGATGAGGTCGTCGAGATCGCCGGCGAGGACCGCAGAGAGGTTCCCGGCCTTGTAGCCGGTGCGATGGTCTGCCACCCGCGACTCGGGGAAGTTGTAGGTGCGGATCCGCTCGCTGCGGTCCACGGTGCGCACCTGGGAGCGGCGGGTCGCGGAGGACGCCGCCTCCTGCTCGGCGCGGCGGGCATCCAGCAGCCGGGTGCGCAGGATCCGCATCGCCTGCTCGCGGTTCTGGAGCTGGCTCTTCTGGTCCTGGCAGGAGACGACCACGCCGGTGGGCAGGTGAGTGATGCGCACGGCGGAGTCGGTGGTGTTCACGCTCTGGCCGCCCGGGCCGCTCGAGCGGAACACGTCGATGCGCAGGTTCGCGGGTGCCATCGCCTCGGCGAGGACCTCGGACTCGTCCGCCTCATCCGCTTCGGGCAGGACCAGCACGCCCACCGCGGAGGTGTGGATACGGCCCTGGGACTCGGTGACGGGCACACGCTGGACGCGGTGCACGCCGGCCTCGTGCTTGAGGTGGGCGAAGACGCCGTCCCGGGCGGAGCCGGCGCCGGGAGCGCTGATCGCGGCGGTGACGTCCTTGAACCCGCCGAGGTCGGACTCGGAGGAGGTGAGCACCTCGACACGCCAGCCCTTGGACTCGGCGTAGGCGCGGTACATGCGCAGCAGCTCGGCGGCGAAGAGCGCGGACTCCTCTCCCCCGGCGCCGGCCTTGATCTCGAGGATCACGTCGCGTGCGTCATCGGGGTCGCGGGGGGCGAGGAGCTCCTCGAGGGTCTGGCGCTCGCGCTCGGCCCGGGCGGTGAGCTCCTCGGCTTCCGCAGCGATCTCCTCGTCGGCCTCGCCGAGGTCGATCAGCTCGCGGGCGGTGGCGAGATCAGCGGTGGTCGCCGCGAGCGCGTCGGCGGCGGCGAGGACGTCGTCGAGCTCTGCGTAGCGCTGGCCCACGCGGCGGGCTCGTGCGGCATCGGCGTGGAGGGCCGGGTCGGACATCTCCTGCTGGAGCGCGACATGCTCGCGGCGCAGCGGAGCGAGGCGGTCGCTCTCCTCGATCTCACTCACAGACTGTCTCACTCACTGACGGTGCCCTCTTCCTCGGCCATCGAACGGGCCGTCCGGTGCGGCGCCACGGGATGCAGGAGCCGGATACGACGACGCCGGTGCGCGCACTGGGCACGCACCGGCGTCGGAGACGTTCTCCGCAGGGCGGAGAGGCGAGATGCGATCAGCGGCGGGCAGTGCCCAGCGCCGCAGGTCCGCACCTCACGGTACGTCGATCGATGATCAAGCGTTCTTCTTGCCGTAGCGGGCCTGGAAGCGGGCGACGCGGCCGCCGGTGTCCAGGATCTTCTGCTTGCCGGTGTAGAACGGGTGGCAGGCGGAGCAGACCTCGGTGCTGATGACGCCGTCGGTCTTCGTGCTGCGGGTGCTGAACGTGTTGCCGCAGGTGCAGGTCACCTGGGTCTCGACGTATGCGGGGTGGATGTCAGCCTTCATGTCTTCTCCTAGCTCAGGGTCGCTGGGTCGGCGTCCGGCGGGCGCCGTGAACCAGAACCGACGTCACAGTCTGCCACGTCGGGGGTGGTGCGGGCGAGGCCCGCGGGTGCGGCGTGCGACACCCTGGAAGGCCCGTCGGCCGATGGCGACTGCCCACTCGGCCGACGGGCCCTCCGCTGCCTGCGGCTCAGGCGGAGCCGCCCACCTCGAGGCGGTAGGCGACCTCGCGCCGCGCGGCGGGGCCGTGCAGCGGGACCTCGCCGTCGAGCATCCCCGCGACAAGCTCGACGGTGGCTCGCGCGATCTCGTCGATGTCGATCGCGAGGGTGGTGAGCTCGGGGGTGACGAGGGAGGCGATCTCGAGGCCGTCGACTCCCACCAGGCGCACCTGCTCCGGCACCGCGACGTCGAGGCCGCGCAGCGCGCGCAGGAGGCGCACGGCGAGCACGTCGTTGAAGGCGAGGATCGCGTCGGTGCCGTCGGCGAGGGTGCGGCGCAGGAACTCCTCGTGCCCTGAGCGAGGGCTGACCTGCTCGACGGGCACCTCGCTCTGTCCGAACTGCTCGGCGAGGACGCCGGCGAGCTCGAGGCTGCGCCGCGCGGCGGGCCCTGGCTCGAGGTCGAGGACCACGGGGCGGCGCACTCCGGCCGCGGCGAGGTGCGCGGCGAGCGCCTCCATCGCGGGACGGCGCACGAGCTCGACGATGCCCACCTCCTCGAGCTGGTCCGGATATCCGTCGAGCTGGACCACGGGCATGCCGCCGCCCCCGGGGATCGCGCCGGTGAGCACGCCGTAGCCGACGATCGCATCGACGCGGCGGGCGAGGTCGGCGACGACCGCGCCGGGGTCGGGGGCGTGGGCCGCTTCGGCGAGCACGACGTTCCAGCCGCGGGGCGCGCAGATGCGCACCACGGAGGCGCCGAGCTCGGCGAAGTAGGCGTTGGAGAGGTCGTCGACGACGAGGCCGAGGGTGATCGGCCCCTGCTCGACGAGCCCGCGCCCGAAGCGGGAGGGACGGTAGTTCAGCTCCCTCGCCGCTTCGAGCACGCGCTCTCTCGTCGCGGCGCTGATGCCGGAGAGGTCGTTCATCGCCCGGGAGACGGTCTGGCGGGAGACGCCCGCCTTCTCGGCCACGTCGATGATCGTCGCCCGGCGCGCCGCGGGGCTCATCGCGTCGGCGCCTTGAGGTCCAGCCAGGCCATCTCCGCCGGGCTGAGCTCGACCCCGAGGCCCAGGGTCGAGGAGCGCATCTCCTCAATGCTGCGCGGCCCGAACAGCGGGAAGGTCGGGAACTCCTGGTGCAGCACGAAGGCGAGCGCGATCGCGGTGGCGGGCACGCCGCGCTCCGCACCGAGCTCCTCCGCACGCTTCAGGCGCTCGAAGTTCTCGTCGCTGTAGTAGCAGCGCACGAGCTCCGGATCCGAGTGGTCCTCGGGGTGGGCGCGACCGGTGAAGAAGCCGCGGGCCTGCGAGGACCAGGGCAGCAGGGCGATGCCGCGCTCCTCGAGCCAGGCCTTGGAGTCCGGGTCGGTGGCGTGGACGCAACCGGCCCATGGCACGTCCAGCGCCTCGGCGAGGCCGAAGTGGTTGGACAGGATCGTGAACCCGGCGCGGCCGTTCGCGGCGGCGTAGGCGTTCGCCTCGTCCACGCGCTCCGGGGTCCAGTTCGAGCCGCCGTAGGCGCGGATGCGTCCAGCGCGGAGGTGCTCGTCCATGACGTCCACGAATTCGCCGACG
>DAHVRS010000556.1 GCA_027322375.1 Brachybacterium sp.
GAAAGGAATGACCTTTCGCCCGACGATCCCCACGCCCGCTCGACGTTTCAGCAGGCCCTGGGCGGAGAGTTGCGTCAGCTCGTGCGCCCGGCGCCCTCCCACCGAGCATCTGCCCTATAGGGCTTCCTGCTTGCCGCCCCGCCGGGTGTAGCGCAGCAGCAGCTCGTCACCGCTGCGGAGCATGCTGGCCAGTCGCATCGTCGCGGGCACCTCCTGTGCGGCGTGCGCGATCCGGGGCGCGGGGCCGGCCTGGAGGGTCGGGGCGAGGGTGAGGCAGAGCTCGTCGACGAGGCCGGCGGCGAGGAAGCTGCCGAAGAGGGTGGGGCCGCCCTCGGAGTGGATCCGGCCGTGGCCGCGACGGTGCAGCTCCTCGAGCACACGGGCGAGGTCCACGCGCTCCTCTCCCACGTCGATCACCTCGGCCACCTCGGCGAGCGCGGCGCGGCGGTCCGCCGGGGCAGTCGCGACGGTGAGGTCGGTGGCGGGGTGCGGGAGGAGGGCGTCGATGCCGGTCATGACCCCAGTCTGCCCTCAGCAGTGGGTGGGGCGGGGAGGTCAGGGAGCGTCTCGGCGAGGGCGTCGAGCCAGGTGCGGGGGCCGGCGTGCTGGATGCGGAGCGCTGCGACCTCGGCGGCGCGGGTGATCCGCTGCTCGAGGCTCGCCCCTTCGGCGAGCGCGTGCGCGTAGGCGCCGTGGAACACGTCCCCAGCGCCGAGGGTGTCGACGGCCTCGACCTGCGGCGGTGCGATCTCGCCCGTCCGACCGCCCTGCGACCAGCGGATCGGCCCCGCGCCGGCGGTGAGGACCACGGTCCGCGTGCCTCGCTCGTGGAGGTCGTCGAGGGTCGCCTGCGCGGTCGCGGCGTCCGGGGTGCGGAACACGGCGGAGGCGACGACGTCGTCGATCCCGCCCACGAGGTCCGCCATCACCGGCTTCCACCGGCCCGCATCGAGCACGGTCGGGACCGTGGCGGCTTGAGCCGCGGCGAGGACGGCGCGGGCAAGCGCCGGGTGGTGGCCGTCCAGCAGAGCGACGTCGGCGTCGGCCAGTAGCTCGCGCAGCACACCGTGGTCCGGGGCGGGGGCCTCGACGGCGGCCGCGTCCCCGCCGATCACGGACCGCTCCCCCGTCGACTCGAGCACGGCGACGGAGGAGACGGGCGCTACGTCGACCAGGTCCGGGGCGATGTCGCGCACCTCCACCCCGCGCCTGGTGAGCTCGGCGGTGATCGCGGCGGCGAGCGCGCCCATGCCGAGCGCGGTCAGCAACACCGCGCGCCCGCCGAGGGCGGCGAAGGTCACAGCGGCGTTGGCGGCCGGTCCGCCGGCGGCGACGAACTGCTCGCGGGCGGTGATCTTCTGATCCGGACCGGGCGGCGCGTCGATGCGGTGGATGACGTCGAGGGTCGCGAGGCCGGCGAACACGCCGCAGGGGCCGGTGGTGGTCACGGTCCCACCGTACGGGGCGCGGGCTCGCCCGTCGGACCCCGTCCCTAGGCTCGCGGAGACCGCCCCGCTGTGAAGGAGCCTGTGGAATGGACCTGTCCCTGATCCCGTGGGATGTGCGCGAGGAGCATCGCGACTCGTACTTGCACGCGATGCTCGAGCGGGAGAGCCTGCGCCGGGAGGGCCTGCCCTGCGGGACGGCGGAGGAGCTGGCCGAGCTCGAGCGGTGGAAGGCGGCTCTCGTCGAGACCGGGGCGGTGGTCGACTACGTTCCCTCGCACCCGCTCGGCTTCGTGCTCGTGTACTCCCGCACTCCGGGCGACGGCGCGCTGATCGCTCCGCCGCGCTCGGCGTGACGGGAGTGCCGAGCCCCCGGGCCGGTTCAGCCGCCGATGGGGCCGCCGCGCTGCGCGAGCTTGTCCTTCAGCCCCTGCACCGCTCTGCCCAGGCCCGTCGGCTCGGGCTCGTCCTCCGAGGGCAGCTCGATGTAGTCCACGATCGAGCGCATCGTGGCGACGTCGATGCTGGGCGTCCCGGCGGCGAGGAGACTGCCGATCCGCTCCCCGACCAGGGCCTCCAGCCGGTTCGCGGCATCCACTCCGCGCTTCTCCCGGGTGTCCTCCAGCTTCTCGCGCAGCAGACGCGCCGCGACGGGCGAGGCCTTCACGGGCTCGGGATGGCCGGCGACGGTGATCAGTTCCACGATGAGCTTCCTCGGTCTCGACGGATGGCGGGCGCCGGCGGCGCACTTGGCGGGGCGGCACCGCCCGGCACCTCGCACTGTACGTTCCGTCGCCGGGCGGGCACCACGGCGTCCGCGCGGAGGTTCAACAGCCCATCGGCTCAGCTGTCCGCCATGGGCCAGCCCTCCAGCCGGCCCGACTCGGCGACCTCGTCCCGCTCCTCTGCGGTGAGGTGGAGGTTGAACCAGGCCGCGAACACGGTCCGTTCGGCTGGGTCGTCCACCCGGATGCCGAGCGCGCGGGCGAAGTCACGGATGTTCTCCGGACCTGACCGACGCGAGGGGTCCTCGACGATCTCCAGGACCGGGAGGACCAGCTCGTCCAGAAGCTCCTGCGCGGCACGGACCTCCATGCTCCCTGGCTGCCAGTAGCCGTGAGCCTCCAGGAAGGTGAAGAACGCCCCGAGCGCGGGGATCTGCTCGAGCACCATCTCCCGGGGCTGCCACACATGGCGGGGCAGGAGGTCCAGCAGCAGGTGGCGTATCCGTTCCTCGGTCCACCGGATGCGGGTCGGGTCCTCTCCGTCGGCGGTGACGAGGTCGAGCAGCGGCTCGACGTGCTGGGCCTCGAGGGTGGCGTGGTCCGGGCACAGCTCGGCGAGCCGGCAGAGAAGGAATTCGTCGAGCAGGGCATGGATCGGCGAGCGGTCGGGCGTCGCCGGGACGTGCACGTGGTCGTGCGAGCGCGCTGGCGAGGGGTGCAGGAGCGGGCTGATGCGGCGGGACGGGGACGGCGATGTCGCCTCTTCTTCTTGGGCATGGGCCCATCGTCGGCCTGGCGCCGGTCCCGCCGCCGGGCGGGCGGCGGTCCTGTGGACGGCGGGGAGCTGTGGAGGGACCACCGCGCGCCGAGGCCGTCCGCCCGTCACCCCTCCCGCAGCCGCTCCGGCAGACGGTCGGCGTGGGCGGCGAGCAGCTCCTCAGTCATCGCACGGGCGTCCTCGAGGGTGAGCAGCGCCGCGGTCAGCGGGTCCAGCGCCACGGCGTGGAAGACGTTCTCGAGGTTCCCCTCGAGCGCCGCGCGCACGGCGAGGGTCTGCACGTTCACGTTGGTGCGGTTCACGGCGGCGAGCTGCGGGGGAAGCTCCCCGATCGCGGTGGGCTGCACGCCGCGGGCGTCGACCAGGCAGGGCACCTCCACGCAGGCGTCGGCCGGGAGGTTCTGGATGAGCGCGCCGTCGTTCGGAACATTGCCGTGGACCACGCTCGGAGTGCCGGTGACGATCAAGTTCGCGATCGACGCGCCGTACTCGACGGACGGGGCCAGCTCCGCCTTCAGGCGCTCGAGCTGCCCGTCGATGTCGCCCTGGTCGTCGTGGGCGGCGCAGATCTCGAAGTAGTCCCAGCGTTCGGGGATGTACTCCCGGGTGAGCTCGGCGTTCTTGCGGAAGTAGGGCATGTACTCCGAGGCGTGGTGGCTGGACTCGGTCTGGAAGTAGCCGAAGGCGTTCATGATCGCGGTGCGGACCTGCTCGTTGCCGCCCTCGTAGGTGCTCGCCTCCTCAGCGGCCTCGGAGTGGTCGCCGTCATCGCCGGCGAGGTCCTGCGCGCCGCGTCCGCGCTGGTGTTTCTGTGCCATCACCTCGCGCAGGCGCGGGTAGAGGTCCTCCTGGCCGTGCATGAACTCGAGGATCCAGGCCTGGTGGTTGATGCCGGCGCAGCGGTAGGAGA
>DAHVRS010000557.1 GCA_027322375.1 Brachybacterium sp.
TCGCGTGCGTGCTGAACGTCGTGCTCGTGGTGGCCCTGGTGATGGGAGCGGGCCTCGGCATCGCCGGCGCCGCGCTCGCCACCTGCCTCGCCCAGCTGGCCTCGGCCCTCGCCTGCCTCATGCACGTGCGGGCGAAGGTGCCGGCCCTGCACGTGGCCCGTGAGGACTGGCGCGTGGACCGCGCCTCCCTCGCCGAGCACCTGCGGATCGGTCTCCCGATGGGGTTCCAGGCCTCGATCATCGCGATCGGCAGCCTCGCCGTGCAGATCCGCATCAACACCCTCGGGCCCGACGCGGTCGCCGCGTACACCACCTATGCACGTGTGGACGGTCTCGGCGTCGCGCTGCTGCAGTCCCTGGGCCTCGCGGCGACCACGTTCGCGGCCCAGAACGTCGGGGCGGGCAAGGGCCGCCGGATCCGTCGCGGCATCGTGCAGGCGCTCGGCCTCGCGGTGGGCTCCTCGATGATGATCGGCGTGGTGCTCGTGCTCGCCGGCCGCCCGCTCGTGCACATGTTCGTGGGTGAGGGGTCCCAGACGGTCATCGACATGGCCGTGCTGCCCCTGCACATCAACGCCGCTCTTTACAGCATCCTCGGTGTCCTGTTCGTGCTGCGCGGCGCCCTGCAGGGCCTCGGTCAGACAGCGGTGCCGATGGTCACGGGCGTGATCGAGCTGGTCATGCGTCTCGGCACCGCGATCGTCCTCGGGGCCGTGTTCGGCTACGCGGGCGTGGTCTGGGGGACGCCGCTCGCCTGGGCCGGCGCCGTGGCGCTGCTGATCCCGGCGTACGTGCGGGCCCATCGCCGGCTCGCCGAGCTGCTCGACGGCCCACCATCACCGGCACGATCCCCGCCGTCACCGGCTCGCTCACGACGGTCACCGGCGCGATCCCCACCGTCACCGACCCCGTCCCGACGGTCACGGGCTCGCTCCCCGTGGTGACCGGCTCGTTCCCGGCGCTCAGCGAGGCTGTCGCCGACATGACCGGCCCGATCCCCGTCGTCACCGGGCCCAACCCCGTGATCGACGAGCCTCCGGCCGACGACGACCTCCGGGGCACCGTCCACGAGTTCGATCTCGACGAGTTCGATGTCGACGCCGTTCGGACGGAGCACGAGCCGGCACCGCCCGCGACCGGGCCCGAGCAGGAGCCCGCACGGCGGCAGCTGGTCTCCACCGGGACGGGCTCCTTCCCCAGCCTGGGCGATTGAGCGGTCGCGGCGTCACGACGCCGCGGCGCCCCACCCCTCCGTGCGCGCCTTCAGCTCCCGGTACGCGCCGAGCACCTCGGGCGTCGGCTCCGCACCAGCGACCTGCGAGCCGCTGATCTCCCAGGCCGGGGGCTCGTCGGTGCCGGCGAGCGCCCAGGCGGCCTGCCGGGCCGCACCGAGGGCGACGTACTCGGCGGGCGGCGCGAAGGTCACCTCGCGGCCGAACACGGCCGGGGCCAGCTCCTGCACGGCACGGTTCTTCGCCGCGCCACCGATCACCGTGATGCGGGCGGCGGCGGTGCCGGTGCGCTCCTCGAGGGCGGCGATCCCGTCGGCGAGCGAGCACAGCAGGCCCTCCACGTAGGCGCGGGCGATGTCCTCACGGGTGGTGGCGGTGCTCATGCCGGTGAGGGTGGCGCGGGCGGTGGGCCGGTTCGGCGTGCGCTCCCCGTCGAAGTAGGGCAGCAGGGTCACGCCGTGCGCGCCGGGCACGCTCGCCAGCGCCAGCGCCGCGAACTCGTCCCAGTCCACGCCGAGCAGCGCACGGCCGGCCTCGAGGATGCGGGCGGCGTTGATGGTCGTGGTCATGGGCAGGAAGCGGCCCGTCGCGTCGGCGAAGCCGGTGACGGTGCCGCTGGCGTCGTTCGGCCGGACGGGGCTCACCATGGCGCACACGCCGGAGGTGCCGATGGAGACGGAGACGTCCCCCTCCCCCAGGGACAGGCCCAGGGCCGCGCCCATGTTGTCGCCGGTGCCGGCGGCGATCGCGGCACCGCCGGGGGTGCGGGCCATGATCTCCTGCGGTGAACCGGGCAGGCGGGGCAGCTCGAGGCCGTGGCCGAGCGCGAGCTCGACGAGCTCCGGCTTCCACTGCTCGGAGGCGGTGGAGTAGTAGGCGGTGCCGGAGGCGTC
>DAHVRS010000558.1 GCA_027322375.1 Brachybacterium sp.
CGGCGTGCGCCGCGTGGATGCGCTCGTGGGCCTGTCCGCCTACCGCCACCAGGCCAAGGCCCATGCGCTCGTCTCCCAGCTCTCCGAGATGCTGAAGGTCGGCGCCGCCGAGGAGCTGCCCGAGCGGGTCCGTTCCCTCACCCAGCGCATGAAGGACATGGAGAAGCAGCTCGCCGCCCTGCGCGGCCAGCAGCTCCAGGCCGAGGCGGGCCGTCTCGTCGAGTCCGCGACCGAGGTGGGCGGCGTGCGCCTGCTCGCCCATGACGCGGGGGAGGGCGTCGCCGCCGGCGACCTGCGCACCCTCGCGCTGGACCTCCGCGCCCGGCTCGGCGAGGACTCGCCCGTCGTCGTCGCGGTCGCTGGCCACGAGAGCGGCCGCGCCTCCCTCGTCATCGCGACCAACGCGGCGGCCCGCGAGGCCGGCCACGTCGCAGGCACACTGCTGCGCACCGGCGCCGAGGCGATGGGCGGCCGCGGCGGCGGCAAGGCGGACATGGCCCAGGGCGGCGGCGGCCAGCCCGAGAAGGTCGCCGACGCTCTCACCGCGGTCCGCGAGATGATCGCGCGGGGCGCATGACCAGCACCCCTGCCGGCATGCCGGACGCCCCGGGCATCCCCCGGGGCGTCCGCCTCGGCGTCGACGTGGGCGACGTCCGCGTGGGGCTCGCCCGCAGCGACCTCGACGGCCTGATCGCCACCCCGATCGAGACCCTCGAGCGCGACACGGCCGTGCGCCGTGTCGCCGAGGAGGCGCGCGAGCTCGAGGCACGTGCCATCATGATCGGGCTCCCCCGGTCGCTCGACGGCACCGAGGGAGCCGCGGCGCAGAAGGCCCGGGACTTCGCCGCGGAGCTCCTCGTCCTCCTGCGCGCCGACGCGCCAGAGGCGACTGGCGCCGTGAGGGCGGAGGTGCGAATGATCGATGAGCGCCTCACCACCGTCACCGCCCATCAGGCGCTGCACCGCTCCGGGCGGAAGGGACGCAAGCACCGCCAGGTCGTGGACCAGGTCGCCGCCGTGATGATCCTCCAGCAGGCGCTGGACACGGAGCGCGCCACCGGCGCCCGCGCCGGTGAGCTGGTCGAGGAGCCCCCCACGCTGGGCACGAGCCATGAGGAGGACCGATGAGCGACGACGACGATGTCTCGTTCGACGATCTCGCCGACGCGCAGGATGATCAGCCGTCCCGCCACGGCAGGCGCCGTGCCGCCAAGCGCCGCGGCGGATTCTTCCGCAGCGTTCTGCCCGTCCTGCTGGTGCTGCTCGTCCTCGGCGGGCTCGGCGTCGGCGGTGTCCAGGGCTACCGCTGGGTGACCTCGAACGTGAACGTCGAGCAGGAAGCCGCGGAGTACCCCGGCCCCGGCAGCGGCGAAGCGCTCGTGGAGGTCGCCTCCGGCGACACCGGCACCGACATCGCCGCGACCCTCGTCGAGCAGGGCGTCATCAAGACCAGCGGCCCCTTCGTCTCCCTGTTCACCTCCACGCCCGACGCCGCCGGCATCGAACCCGGCGTATACCGGCTGAAGCAGGAGATGACCTCTGCCGATGCACTGAACGCGCTGCTGGACCCCGCGAACCTCGCCGGGCACCGCGTGATCGTCCCCGAGGGCAAGCGCCTGACCGAGATCTGGGCGCTGGTGTCCGAGAAGACCGGCATCCCCGTCGAGGACTTCGAGGCCGCCGCGAAGGACTACACCTCCTACGGCATCCCCGAGAACCCCGCGAAGTCCATGGAGGGCTATCTCTGGCC
>DAHVRS010000559.1 GCA_027322375.1 Brachybacterium sp.
GCCGGGCTTCGGCTACACCCTCGGCAACTCCCTGCGCCGCACCCTGCTGTCCTCCATCCCCGGCGCCGCGGTCACCTCGATCCGCATCGACGGCGTGCTGCACGAGTTCAGCACCGTCCCCGGCGTCAAGGAGGACATCACCGAGGTCATCCTCAACATCAAGAACCTCGTCGTCTCCTCGGAGAACGATGAGCCCGTCGTGATGTACCTGCGCCGCGAGGAGGCCGGGCACGTCACCGCCGGGGACATCACCCCGCCGGCCGGTGTGGAGATCCACAACCCCGAGCTGCACATCGCGACCCTGAACGAGGCGGGCCGCCTGGAGATCGAGCTGATCGTCGAGCGCGGTCGCGGCTACGTCTCCGCCGCGCAGAACAAGGGTGTGGACGGCGAGATCGGCCGTGTCCCGGTCGACTCGATCTACTCGCCGGTCCTCAAGGTGACCTACAAGGTCGAGGCGACCCGTGTCGAGCAGCGCACCGACTTCGACAAGCTGATCGTCGACGTCGAGACCAAGCCCGCCATCTCCCCGCGTGACGCGGTGGCCTCGGCCGGCAAGACCCTGGTCGAGCTGTTCGGTCTGGCCCACGAGCTGAACCAGGAGGCGGAGGGCATCGAGATCGGCCCCTCGCCCACGGATCAGGCCCTGGCCGCCGATCTGGCGCTGCCGATCAACGACCTCAACCTCACGGTGCGGTCGTACAACTGCCTGATGCGCGAGGGTGTCCACACCGTCGGCGAGCTGACCGCCCGTTCCGAGGCCGATCTGCTCGACATCCGCAACTTCGGACAGAAGTCCATCGACGAGGTCAAGGCGAAGCTCGCCGAGCTCGGCCTGTCGCTGAAGGACTCCCCGGCCGGGTTCGACCCCGCAGCCCTGGACTCCTACTCCGACGACTTCGGCGACCAGTACTGACCTTCATATCTTCCAAGGAGAACTTCCATGCCTGCTCCCACCAAGGGCGCTCGCCTCGGCGGATCCCCCGCGCATGAGCGGATGATCATCGCGAACCTCGCCACCGAGCTCTTCCGCCACAAGGCGATCACCACCACCGAGACCAAGGCCAAGCGCCTGCGCCCCCACGCGGAGCGTCTCATCACCCAGGCGAAGAAGGGCGATCTCGCTGCCCGTCGCCGCGTGATGGAGACCATCCGCGACAAGGGTGTCGTCTACTCGCTGTTCGAGGAGATCGCCCCGACCTTCTCGGAGCGTCCCGGCGGCTACACCCGCATCACCAAGGTCGGCCCCCGCAAGGGCGACAACGCCCCGATGGCCGTCATCGAGCTTGTCACCGAGGAGTACTCCCCGAAGCAGGCCGTGGTGAAGGAGGCCGAGGGCGCGGCGAAGGCCAGCGCCAAGGCCGAGGAGACCGCCGCCGAGGGCGAGGACGCCTGAGCAGCGTCTGACTGAACCGCGACGAGGGCGGGTCACTGGGAGAGATCCCGGTGGCCCGCCCTCGTCGTCGTTCGAGGGTCTCCGGCGTAGTCCGCGGATGCCTGGCACGACGAAGAACGGCGGCCGGTCCAGCACGCTCGAGGAGCGCGCGGACCGGCCGTCGCTGTGGTGGTGAGGTGTCAGCCGAAGTAGCGCGGCAGGGTGCCCTCGCGAAGCTCCCGCAGCTCGCCGACGGTGAAGGTGCCCACGCCCTCGAGCGCGAGCTCCGTGCCGCCGGTGGTGCCGAGGGCGAGGACGGGCACGCCGTGCTCGGCCGCGAGGGCGCGCAGGCGCTCCTCCTTCTCCGCCGGGACGGAGACGACCACACGCGCCTGCGACTCGGAGAACAGCGCGGAGGTGAGATCCACGCCGTCCCGCTCGAGCAGGCCGGTGAGGTCCACGCTCGCGCCGGTGCCGAAGCGCACCACGGCCTCGACCAGGGCCTGGGCGAGCCCGCCCTCGGAGAGGTCGTGCGCGGAGGAGGCAAGGCCCTCCTCGGCGGAGGCGATCAGCACCTGGCCGAGCGCACGCTCCGCCTCGAGGTCCACCTTGGGCGGCAGGCCGCCGAGGTGCTGGTGCATGACGTCGGCCCAGGCGGAGCCGGAGAGCTCCTCGCGGGTGGTGCCCAGCAGCAGCACGGACTCGCCGTTCTCCTGCCAGCCGGATGGGGTGCGGCGGGCGACGTCCTCGAAGACGCCGAGCACGGCGACGACGGGGGTGGGGTGGATCGCGGAGTCGAGCAGCCCCGGCTCGCCGGTGGAGTTGTACAGGGACACGTTGCCGCCGGTGACGGGCACCTCGAGGGTCTCGCACGCCTCGGCGAGCCCGCCGATCGCCTCGACCAGCTGCCACATGGGGCCCGGATCCTCGGGGGAGCCGAAGTTCAGGCAGTCGGAGATCGCCAGCGGCACCGCGCCGACGGTCGCGACGTTCCGGTACGCCTCGGAGAGCGCGAGCTGGGCACCGGCGCGCGGGTCCAGCTTGGTGTAGCGGCCGTTCGCGTCGGAGGCGAGCGCGATGCCGCGCCCGGTCTCCTCATCGATCCGCAGCACACCGGCGTCATCCGGCATCGACAGCGCCGTGTTCCCGCCGACGTAGCGGTCGAACTGGTCGGTGATCCAGCCCTTGGAG
>DAHVRS010000203.1 GCA_027322375.1 Brachybacterium sp.
CGTCTGGGCGCTGCTCGCCCGCGAGGCACTGAGCGAGCAGGACCCGGTCGCCGCGTACGCCTACGCGCGCACCGGCTACCACCGCGGCCTGGACGCGCTGCGTCGCGCCGGCTGGCGCGGCCAGGGCCCGATCCCCGCCTCGCATGAGCCGAACCGCGGCTTCCTGCGTGCGCTCGCGATGCTTGGGGAGACCTCCAAGCGTCTTGGCGACACCGCCGAAGCCGATCGCGTCACCGCCTTCCTCCGCGAGGCGGATCCCACTCTCCTCGGCTGATCCCCGGCCCGGTCGCCCGCACCCAGCGGGCGCCCGGGCTCGGCTTGGTAGGATCCCCGAGGTCCCAGCACCGTCCAACCACCCCCTTCGTCCCAGGAGTCGCCATGCCCGCCGTCGTGATCGTCGGAGCCCAGTGGGGAGACGAGGGGAAGGGCAAGGCCACCGACCTCCTCGGAGAGCGCGTCGACTACGTCGTCAAGCCGAACGGCGGCAACAACGCCGGGCACACCGTGGTCGTCAACGGCGAGAAGTTCGAGCTCAAGCTCCTTCCCGCCGGCATCCTCTCCCCGCAGGTCACGCCGGTGATCGGCAACGGCGTGGTGGTCAACCTCGAGGCACTGTTCGAGGAGATCGGCGTGCTCGAGGCGCGCGGCGTGGACGCCACCCGCCTGCGCATCTCTGCGAACGCCCACATCGTCGCGCCCTACCACCAGACCCTCGACAAGGTCACCGAGCGCTTCCTCGGCAAGCGCGCGATCGGCACCACCGGGCGCGGCATCGGCCCCGCGTATCTCGACAAGGTGGGCCGCCTCGGCATTCGTGTCCAGGACCTCTTCGACGCCTCGATCCTGCGCCAGAAGGTCGAGGGCGCGCTGCGCCAGAAGAACGAGCTGCTGGTCAAGGTCTACAACCGCCGCGCGGTGGAGGTCGACGAGATCGTCGAGGGCCTCCTCGCCTACGCGGAGCGCCTGCGCCCGATGGTGGTGGACACCACCGTCATGCTCAACGATGCCCTGGATCGCGGCGAGGTGGTCCTCATGGAGGGCGGCCAGGCCACCTTCCTGGACGTCGACCACGGCACCTACCCCTTCGTCACGAGCTCGAACCCCACCGCGGGCGGCGCCTCGACCGGCACCGGCATCGGCCCCACCCGCATCGACAGCGTGATCGGGATCGTCAAGGCGTACACCACCCGCGTGGGCGCCGGCCCGTTCCCCACCGAGCTCGAGGACAAGTGGGGCGAGTACCTCCAGAAGACCGGCGGCGAGGTGGGCGTGAACACCGGCCGTCCCCGCCGCTGCGGCTGGTACGACGCGCTGATGATCCGCCACGCGGTGCGCATCAACGGCTTCACCGACATCGTCCTGACCAAGCTCGACGTCCTCACCGGCATCGACGAGGTCCCGATCTGCACCGGCTACGACGTGGACGGCGTGATCCACCGCGAGATGCCGATGACGCAGACCGAGTTCCACCACGCCGTGCCCGTCTACGAGACGCTGCCGGGCTGGACCGAGGACCTCTCCGAGGCGCGCACCTTCGAGGACCTGCCCGAGAACGCGCGCAATTACGTGCTGCGCCTCGAGGAGCTCGCTGGCTGCCGCATCAGCGCGATCGGTGTGGGCCCGGACCGTTCGGCGACGATCGCCGTCCACGATCTTCTGCCGGAGTCGGCGCACTGACGTGGTGACCCGCCGGACCGATCCCGCCGAGGGCCGCGCCGCGCTCAGCGCCTGGGCCAGCGCGCCCGAGGAGGCGAAGCGCCCCGTGCTCGCCCCCGCCGTGCGCCACACCCTCGAGCTCTTCGCCGAGGAGTTCCCCGGCGGCGCGGTCGAGCTGCGTGTCCCGCCCTATGCGGCGGTGCAGGCGATCTCCGGCACCCGCCATACCCGCGGCACCCCGCCCGCCGTGGTCGAGACCGACGCCGCGACTTGGCTCGCCCTGGTCACCGGCGATATCGACTGGGCGGACGCTGTCTCCTCCGGCCGCGTCCGCGCGAGCGGGGAACGCAGCGACCTCTCCGAGCTGCTGCCCCTGCCCGGTCCGCGCCGCACCGCCCGCGCCGCCCGCGCGGCGGCCGGTCAGAACCGGGCCGACGGGCAGAACAGCGCGGACGGGGAGAACGGGAAGCACGGGGAGCGAGCATGAGCGTCAGGGTCGAGATCGCCGTCGAGGACCTCGCCGGGCTCGAGGTCGCCGCCCGCGGCGGTGCGGACCGGGTGGAGCTGTGCACCGAGCTCGCCCTGGGCGGGATCACCCCGCCCGCGGAGCTCGTGGCCCGCTGCACGCAGCGCGCCGCCTCGCTCGTCGCCGCGCAGGAGGCGAAGCCCCACTTCGACGTGCAGGTGCTGATCCGCGAGAGCGCCGGGAGCGATGACTTCCTGGGCCGGCCCGCGGAGTTCATGTACACCGAGGCGCAGATCGCGACCATGGCCGAGCAGGCTGCGGAGTCGGTTGCCGCGGGCGCTTCCGGGGTGGTCCTCGGCGCGCTCACCGAG
>DAHVRS010000014.1 GCA_027322375.1 Brachybacterium sp.
CACCATCCGATACGCGGTCCGCGACCACATCGCACCGCCCTTCGACCCCACCCAGTACGTCTCGCCCCTGACCGAGTTCCGCGGCTACCTCAAGGACCAGCGGACCGCGGAGCTGTTCACCCTCAGCGGTGTCAGCGGCGGCGAGCAGGTGCGGCTCGCGACGATGGACCTCTACGACCTGCACGTCTACAACGTCGCCGGGGGACAGGACAAGGACAGCCCCTCCGGCGCGTTCCTTCGCACCGCCCCGGGCGTGGACCTCCACCCCGGCAGCGGCGAGGAGCGCACCGCGCAGGTGACGATCGGCGCGTACACCGGCGTGTGGCTGCCCACGCTCGGCGCACGCACCGACCGCATCGACGTGGACTCGATGACCGCGGACCGCGCCGCGACCTTCTCCGAGAACCTCTACCTCAACCAGAAGTCGCAGACCGCGGTCAACGCCTCCGGTGTGCAGATCGGCGACGTCTACGACCTCACGTACATCCCGTACACCGAGCCAGGCGAGGAGGAGCTGAAGACGGCTCGCTTCGACGACATCGCTCTGCCCGAGGGGCCTGTCGTCGATACGTTCGCGCAGTATGCGAAGGAGTGGATGGGGGAGAAGGGCTCGGACTACGAGAACTTCCAGGAGCTCACCCGGAACGTGAAGGATGATGCCTTCTACTCCCACGGCCTGGATGACGAGGCCGCCTCCCTCTCCGGGCACGGGGTCAGCCGACTGCTGGCGATGCTCGAGGACTACGGCTTCGATGAGGACTCCCCGGATGCCCAGCCCTTGGGCCGCATCGGCGACGAGGAGCAGTACGCCGCTCTCACCGCGGCGCTCGCCCGCTCTATCGGGATCCCCGCCCGCGTGGTGATGGGCTTCGAGGTGCCCGCGGGCGCCGAGGGCACCGTCGCGGTCACCGGGAATGACGTCACCGCCTGGGTCGAGGTCGCCTTCGAAGGGATCGGATGGGTGCGCATCAACCCGACGCCCGATGACGACGAAGATCCGGTGAAGCAGACTGAGGAGCTGATCGACGAGCCGATGCCGCAGGTGGCGCAGCCGCCGCCTCCGCCGGCCGAGCCGCCCACACCACCGCCGGGCGCGACCAGCGAAGACACCAAGAAGGAGGAACCTCCGGAACCGGCACCGCTGGGCTGGTACGTCTACGCAGGTATCGCGGTGACCCCGCTGCTCCTCGTGACCCTCGCGGCGCTCGCCGTGCTGCTCGCCAAGCGCGTGAGGCGCGGCAGGCGGCGCACACGCGGCAGCCTGCCCGCCCGCTTCGACGGGGGCTGGCAGGAGATCCTCGACCAGCTCACCGACATGGGCAGACGCCCCGACCCGCTGCGAACCCGCGCAGAGACCGCGGCGCTGCTCCAGGCCGAGATCCCGACCAGCGGGGCGGTGGGCCTCGCTGGCATGGCCGATCGGGCCGTGTTCGGGCCCGATGACCTGCCGGAGGCTGCGGCCGAGGAGTACTGGGGCGCAGTCATGGCCGCCCGACGCGGCATGGCCGCATCGCTGCCCTGGCACCGACGACTGCGCGCCGCGATCTCGCTGAAGTCGTTCAGCCGGGCGTCGGCCGAACGGCGAGCGGAGAAGCGTCGGGAGAAGGCACGGCGACGAGCGCGGAAGAAGGCCGAGCGGCGTGCGAACGCGCTGCGGCGCACCCGCGCGGGCTCGCGCCGCAGCAGGACCACCAAGACCTCGAGCAGGGCCTCGAGGACGAAGGGACGGGGATGATGAGCGGGACTCGGTACTGCAGCACCTGCGGGACGCTGCTGCGTCAGGACGCGGTGATCTGCGGGGAGTGCGGGGCGCGCTACCAAGCCTCGCCCTATGAGCGCCGCGCGACCGACGCCCCGGGCGCGTGGGGTCAGGCCCCGAAGCAGAAGTCACGGGACCTCGGATCGAGCCCCGCGGGACAGGACGAGGACGAGGGCATCGAGATCCTCTCCCGTGAGGACCTCACTCCCCCGCCTCCGGGAGCCACGGCACTGCGCGACCGGGACCAGTACGATCATGGGATGGTCACGCAGCCACCGACGCACCAGACCGGACCCGTCGCCGCGCCCGGCACGACGCACGGACCCGGCTCCCCGGGCCCGGCACCGCAGTCCGAGGCCCCGTCCAGCATGCCGGCCCTCGAGCCGCCGCTGGACGGGTGCGTGCCCGGCACGCCGGTGAAGCGCCTGCTCGCAGCGCTCATCGACGGGGTCCTCGCCACGCTCATGACGGTGCCGTTTATCGTCGGGATCGGCATTATTGCGCGCACAGGCGAAGGCGGGGCGCTGCCGCTCACCCTCGTGGGTGTCGGCGCAGTGCTCCCGCTCGTCTTCGCGCTCATCATGATCTGGCTGAGCGGCGCGAAGGGCCTCACCCTCGGCAAGCTCGCCCTCGGCCTGCGCATCACTCGGCACAGTGCCGGCGGACCGATCGGGTTCGTGCGCGCGCTCGGCCGCTGGGTCATCTTCGGCGTGGTCTGGCCGGTGATGGCGCTGTCGATCTTTCTGGACCCCGCGAAGCACCTGCGCGGCTTCCATGATCGCGCGGTCGACTCGATCGTCGTGGACGTGAAGGCCGGCCGGAACCCGATGCGTCCCCGCGCCGACGACTTCGAGCGCGAAGCGGCCGAGCACTACCTCGGCTCGCCCTCCGTGCCCGTCTCCGCCCATGAGAACCTCCTGGCCCGCCCGGGCGCCGCCTGGGACAGCGAGAGCGCGCAGGACTCCGCCGCGCCGCAGAGCGCAGACAGCGCCCCCGTCGGCGCGCCGAGCCCCTACGCCCCTCCCGCGCCCGCCCAGAACGACTGGTCGGCGCCGTCGGCCCCCGAGCAGGGTGGCTGGTCTGCCCCCTCGGCCCCGCAGGCTCCGCAGCAGAGCGACTGGGCCGCGCCGTCCGCGCCGCCGGCACAGCCGCAGGACAGCTGGTCGGGGCCGTCCGCTCCGCAGGCTCCTGTCCAGGACGGCTGGTCCGTGCCGCCCCTGCCGTCGGCCCCGCAGCAGCCCGAGCAGGGCGGCTGGTCCGCGCCGCAGGAGCCGGCCGCGCCCGCGCAGTCCTCGGCCAGCGATGGCTGGGCGCCGCCTGCCCCCGCGCAGTCCTGGGGCTCCGAGCAGTCCTGGGGCCAGAACGCTGCCGCGCCGCAGGGGGAGTGGGCTCCGCCGCCCGTCGACCCGGCACCGCAGGCAGAGGCTCCGCAGCCGGACTTCCCGCAGGTTCCTCCCTCGCAGCCAGTCCCCTCGCAGACCGGAGCACCGCACATCCCGGCCGCACAGCGTCAGCCCTGGGATCCGCCCACCGGCATGCAGATCTCGCAGCCCCCGGCGCCCGCGCAGGGCCCCGACGAGCTGACCGGCGACGCCTGGGACGCCCAGGGCACCGAGGTCGATGAGCAGACCCGTCTGTCCACCGCGCATCAGGACCTCGGCGACCTCGAGCAGACCCGGCTCTCCCCGGCGCACCTGCCCGTCGTGCCCACGCACCGACTCACGCTGGACGACGGTGCCGAGCGCGTGGTCGATCGCGCGGTCGTCATCGGCCGCAACCCCGCCTCCGAGGACGGCGCGCTGTTGTTCGTCCTCAAGGATGAGACCCGCTCCGTCTCCAAGACGCACCTGCGCCTGGACGGGACCGGGGACGAGGTCGTCGTCACCGACCTCGGCTCCACGAACGGCTCGAGCATCCTGCGCGAGGACGGCTCCCGCGAGAACCTCGTCCCGAACACTCCGACCGTGCTGCCCGCCGGCGCACAGGTCACCCTCGGGGACCGGACCCTGTCCGTGGTGAGGGAGAAGTGATCGACCGCTCCCTGTCGGACCCGGATCTCACCGGCACGATCCGCGTCGTCTCCGCTGCGACCACCCATGTGGGGCATGTCCGTGCCACCAACGAGGACAGCTACCTCGACGAGCCGCCGATCTTCCTGGTCGCCGACGGCATGGGTGGGCACAACGCCGGCGAGGTCGCCAGCGCCATCGCGGTCGAGGAGTTCGAGAAGCTCACGCTCCAGGAGAACGTCACCGTCGAGCAGCTGGGCGATGCGCTGCATTCCGCCGCGCGCCGCATCGGCTCCCTCGGCACCGAGGCGACGATCGGAGCGGGCACGACCGTCGCCGCCGTCGCGACGATGGTGCTGGACGGGATCGGCTACTGGGTCGTGCTCAACCTCGGCGACTCGCGCGTGTACCGTCTCTCCGGCGAAATCTTCGAGCAGGTGAGCGTGGACCACTCGGTGGTGCAGGAGCTCATGGACCGCGGCGAGCTCTCGCCCGCCCAGGCACGGATCCACCCCTACCGGCACATGGTCACCCGCGCCCTCGGCGCCGGACCCGAGTCCGATCCTGACTACTGGCTGATCCCCGCCGAGGTGGGGGACCGGATGCTGATCTGCTCGGATGGCCTGACCGGCGAGGT
>DAHVRS010000023.1 GCA_027322375.1 Brachybacterium sp.
TGGCGATGGTCTCGATCACCGCGCCCGACGGCACCACCGTGCTGCCGCTGTTCAGCTCCGTCGCCGCGCTCGCTGCGTGGCGCTCGGATGCGCGTCCCGTCCCGGTCGTCGCCCAGCAGGCCGCGCAGGCCGCGGTGCAGGAGGGCTGCACGGCGCTGCTGCTGGACCCGTCGGCTGAGGCGCCGACGGGCCCCGAGGACGCGCCGATCCTCCTGCCCCGCTCCGTGCTGTGGGCGCTCGCGCAGGGCCGCGAATGGATCCCGCCGCATGAGGACGCCGAACTCGCGAGCGCGCTCCAGCGGCTCGGGACCGAGGCCTCGCCGCAGGTGATCGACCTCCTCGCGCAGGCGGGGGAGCGGGCGGAGGTGGACCTTCACCTGCGTCTGCGTCCGGGCCTCACTGCGCCGCAGGTGCGCGAGGTCGTCGACGCGGTCACTACCGCGCTCGGCGCCGAGCAGCTCGTGGCCGAGCGGATCAGTTCGCTGCGCCTCGTGCTCGGCTCCTGACCCCCTTGGGCGCTGAGCCCGACACGGACGAGCCCCGGGCCGACGATACGTCGGACCCGGGGCTCTGCTGCCTGGTGAACCAGGAGGTCAGGAGACCCGACCGGTGTACTTCTCGCCCGGTGCCTTGCCCGGCTCGTCCGGGAAGGGCAGCGCCTCGGCGAAGGCGAGCTGGAGGGAGCGCAGCCCGTCGCGCAGGGAGCGCGCATGCTCGTTCCCGATCTCCGGCGCCGACGCGGTGACCAGGCCCGCGAGAGCGGTGATGAGCTTCCGCGCCTCGGCGAGGTCCTGGTACTGCCCGGTCTCCTCATCGTCCGCGAGGCCCACCTTCACAGCAGCAGCGCTCATGAGGTGCACGCAGGCGGAGGTGATGATCTCGACCGCTGCGACCTCGGCGATGTCGCGCAGCTCCTCGGCACCTTCCTGCGATGCCGCGCCCTCCTGCGGAGCGGTGTGGTCGTGTCCGGCGTGATCGTGATGCTGGTGGTCGTTCACTCGCTGATCGTCCTTCGTCTCGGGGCGCGTCGCCGGGCGGCGGCGCTGGGGGTGGATGCGACGTGCTCGGCTCAGCCGCCGAGCGGCAGTTCCCCGGCCTCGACCTGCACGGTGATGTGCAGGGAGGTCGGGTCCTCGCCGATCGGGACGTCGAAGATCGTGTGGTAGGTCCGGGTCTGACCGGAGATGGTGAAACCGTAGGGATGCGATTCGGCGATGTGCAGCCGGCCCGCCTCGCGGTCGGGGTCGTGCAGTGTGCCGTCGGCCGTCTCGAGCTGCATTCCGTTCTGCACGTCGATCGCAGAGTCCGTCGGGTTCTCGACTTCGAGCGTGATGATCACGAACTCGCCCTCGGGCACGCGGTGGAGCGAGTCGTTGCCGACGCGGCGGACGCCCACCTCGGTGCTCACCTCGGTGATGTGCACACCGCCGATCGTCGCCTCGCCGGCGGCATTGCCCGCAGCAGGCTCTTCCTCAGCGGGGGCCTCCGCGCCGTCGGCCGAAGGGGCGGGCGCAGCGACCGGTCCCTCCTGCCCGCCGACCCCGCGCACGGCGAGGACGAGCCCGCCCACACCGAGCACGAGCAGGACGGCGAGGCCGAGCACGACCGCCGCGAGCAGCGGACCGCGCCCGCGGCGTG
>DAHVRS010000207.1 GCA_027322375.1 Brachybacterium sp.
CAGCGAAAGGTCGAGGAAGACGGACTCGCCGTTGGTGGCGTCGGTGAGGATCTGGTCCTGGTTCTGCTGGAAGAAGGCCAGGCCCGCGAGCGCCGTGAACACCGCGCCGAGCACGCACAGGATCATCCAGCTCATACCCACGACCAGGCCGTACTTCGCATCGCGCGAGGAGCGCAGCGCCATGAAGCGCACGATGATGTGCGGCTGGCCGAAGTAGCCGAGCCCCCAGGCGAGCGAGGAGATGATGCCGATGAAGGTGCCGCCGGCGGTCATCGAGCCGAAATCGGCATTGACCTCGCGGACGGAGGCGAACATCTCCGCCGGCCCGCCCACCACGAACATCGCCGTGATCGGGACGACCAGGAGCGCGACCAGCATGATCAGGCCCTGGACCACGTCGGTGTAGCTCGCGCCGAGGAACCCGCCGAAGAGGGTGTACAGGATCGTCACGCAGCCCACGAGCAGCATGCCGGTCAGGTACGAGCCGCCGAACATCGACTGGAAGAACACGCCACCGGCGACCATGCCGGAGGAGACGTAGAAGGTGAAGAACACCAGGATGATGACGCCCGCCGCGATGCGGATCAGGTGGGTGCGGTCGTGGAGGCGGTTGCCGAAGAAGCTCGGCACGGTGATCGAGTTGTTCGCGACCTGGGTGTACTGGCGCAGTCGCGGGGCGACGAAGAACCAGTTCAAGCCAGCGCCGACGGTGAGGCCGACAGCGATCCACGCCTCGACGAGGCCGTGCATGTACAGCGCGCCGGGCAGGCCCATCAGCAGCCAGCCGGACATGTCCGAGGCACCAGCGGAGAGCGCGGCGGTGAAGGGGTGCAGCTGTCGGCCGCCGAGCATGTAGTCCTCGCCGTCGGAGGTCTTCCGGAAGGCGTAGATGCCGATGCCGATCATGGCGCCGAAGTAGAGCGCCAGGGCGCCGAGCTTGAATGCGAGATCCATGAGGAGGCTCCGATCTCTGGAGGAAGCGGAGGCGCGTGCGGCGGCTCGCTTCAGGCAGCGTCGTCGCGTGCACCGGGGATGCGGGTGCGGTCGAGAGTACGCGCTCGACCCCGCTGATGCATGTCAGGCCCCGTCGACCGCAGGTCAGAGCCCCGTCGGCCGCAGCAAGCGCAGCGCCGTCGGCCGAAGAACGCGGAGCGCCCGCCGCCCCGAAGGACGGCGGGCGCTCGCATCAACCGAACGTCAGCTGCTTCTTCTGGCTGAGCTCCCCCCGCGGGCGCTGCGCGGGCGGCTCGCTCCTCGCCGACCGCTCCGCGCCCGCAGCTCGTCGCTCAGCCTCGGTCCGACGCGCTGAGCTCCTCCCGCGGGCGCTGCGCGGGCGGCTCGTTCCTCGCCGACCGCTCCGCGCCCGCAGCTCGTCGCTCAGCCGAACAGCGCGTCCGTGTCGTCGTCGACCCAGTCGAGGGTGCGCTCGACGGCCTTGCGCCACAGGCGCATGTAGCGGTCGCGGGTCTCCTCGTCCATCTGGGGCTCCCAGCGCTTGTCCTCGGCCCAGTTGTCGATGACGTCCTGCTCGCCGTCCCAGTAGCCCACAGCGATGCCGGCCGCGTAGGCGGCGCCCAGCGCGGTGGTCTCGATGACCTTCGGGCGCACCACGGGCACGCCGAGGATGTCGGCCTGGAACTGCATCAGCGTCTCGTTCATGACCATGCCGCCGTCGACCTTGAGCTCGGTGAGCTCCACGCCCTCGGACTCCGCGTCCGCGACCGCCGCGTCGAGCACCTCGCGGGACTGGAAGGCCGTGGCCTCCAGGACCGCGCGGGCGATGTGGTGCTTGGTGTGGAAGCGAGTCATGCCCACCATCACGCCGCGGGCGTCGGCGCGCCAGTGCGGGGCGAACAGGCCCGAGAACGCCGGGACCACGAACAGGCCGCCGTTGTCGTCGACCTTCTTCGCGAGGTCCTCGATCTCCGGGGCGTCCTTGATGAGCCCGAGGTTGTCGCGGATCCACTGCACGAGCGAGCCGGTGACCGCGACCGAGCCCTCGAGGGCGTAGACCGGCTTGTTGTCACCGATCTTGTAGGCGACGGTGGTGAGCAGCCCGTTCTCGGAGCGGACCAGGTCCTCGCCCGTGTTCACGAGCATGAAGTTGCCGGTGCCGTAGGTGTTCTTGCCCATCCCGATCTCGAAGCAGGCCTGGCCGAAGGTCGCGGCCTGCTGGTCGCCGAGGATGCCGGCGATCGGGGTGTCGATGAGCAGGTCGTTCTTGCGGCCGTGCCCGTAGATCTCGGAGGAGGACCTGATCTCCGGGAGCATGGACAGCGGGATGCCCATGTCCTTCGCGATGTCCTCGTTCCAGTCGAGGGTGTCGATGTTCATGAGCATCGTGCGGGAGGCGTTGGTGACGTCGGTGACGTGCACGCCGCCGTTGACGCCACCGGTCAGGTTCCACACGAGCCAGGAGTCGGTGTTGCCGAAGAGCAGCTCGCCCTTCTCCGCCCGCTCACGGGCGCCGTCGACGTTGTCGAGGATCCACTTGACCTTCGGGCCGGAGAAGTAGGTCGCCAGCGGCAGCCCCACGCGCTCCTTGTACTTGTCCGCGCCCTCCTCGCCCGCGAGCTCGTCGCAGATCTTCTGCGTGCGGGTGTCCTGCCAGACGATCGCGTTGTAGACGGGCTCTCCGGTGTTCTTGTCCCACACCACCGCGGTCTCGCGCTGGTTGGTGATGCCGACGGCGGCGAGCTGGTGGCGGTTGATCTCCGCCCCGGTCATCGCGGTGCCGACGACGGAGCGGGTGTTGCGCCAGATCTCCATCGGGTCGTGCTCGACCCAGCCGGATTTCGGGAAGATCTGCTCGTGCTCCTGCTGGCCGGTCGAGACGATCTGGCCGGCGTGGTCGAAGATGATCGCGCGGGTCGAGGTGGTGCCCTGGTCGATCGAGAGGATGTACTTCTGCTGGTCGGTCATCGTGACTCCTTCGTGGTGATGAGCGGGGTGGTTGGTGTCCATCGTGCCGCAGCAGCGCTCGCACGGGGGGGGCGAGAGCGCCGCTGTGGCGCGGGATCAGAAGGCCATGGAGGCGAGGCCGCCGAGGACGCCGCCGACGATCGGGCCGGCGACCGGCACCCACGAGTAGCTCCAGTCGCTCGAGCCCTTGTGCGGGATGGGCAGGAGGGCGTGGGCGATGCGGGGGCCGAGGTCACGGGCGGGGTTGATGGCGTAGCCGGTGGGCCCGCCGAGGGAGGCGCCGATCGAGACGACCAGCAGCGCGACCGCGAGCGGGCCGAGGCCGGAGGGTGTCTTGCCGAACAGCACGATCACGAACACGAGCACGAAGGTGCCGATGACCTCGGTGACGAAGTTCCAGCCGTAGTTGCGGATCTCCGGGCCGGTGGAGAAGGTGCCGAGGATGGTCGCGGCGTCCTGCTCCTGGTCGTAGTGGTTCTTGTAGGTCAGCCAGGCGAGGACCGCGCCGAGGAAGGCACCGATCAGCTCGGCCACCAGGTAGGCGATCGTGTTGCCGGCGGTCACCGCGATCCCCGGGCCGTACTCCTCGGCGCCGCTGGCGAGCAGGCCGAAGGTGACGGCAGGGTTCAGGTGGGCACCGGTCTTGTAGGCGACGTACACACCGGCGAAGACCGCGAGGCCCCAGCCGAAGCTGATCAGCAGCCAGCCGCCGCCGTTGCCCTTGGTCTTGCCCAGGATCACGTTGGCGACAACGCCGCCGCCGAGCAGGGTGAGCATCGCCGTGCCGGCGATCTCGTACAGGAAGATGGTTGCCATGGGGCCTCCTCGTCGAGCGGTCCCGCGTCGGTGCGGGACCGGTGGCATCCAGTGGGTGGGGAGAGTCAGGCGGAGTGTTCTCCGCGGCGGGCCGAGCGCGGCGCAGCGCACGGCAATCCCCTGCCCGGCCGGAGACGGCCGGGAGAGGGGAAGCATTCAGCGGTGCTCGGGGACCGAAGCATTCAGCGGCGGTCGGGGACCTCCGAGACGGGGGCGATCCGTGCGGCGACCTCGTCGTCCGTGGCGGTGCCCTCCCCCGCGAGGCGGGCGTCGATGTATCCGCGGTAGGCGGCGACCTCGCGGCCGACAGCGGCCTGGTCCCAGCCGAGCTCGGGCGCCATCAGCGCCGCGACCTCGTCGGCCGCGGCCACGCCGCGATCCCGCACCTCGTAGTCCAGCCGGGTGCGGCGCTCGAGCACGTCCGCGAGGTGGCGGGCGCCCTCGGCGCGGACCGCGTAGAGCACCTCGGCGCGCAGGTAGCGGGGGGCGTGCTCGAGCGGGGTCGCGAGCGAGGGATCCTCGTCGATGAGGGCGAGGACGTCGTGCAGCAACGTGCCGTAGCGGAACAGGAGCCGGTCGGTGCGGATCTCGTCGAAGCCGTACTTCGCCGCGAGCTGCGCCTTGTCCCGGAGGAGCGCCTGGTAGCCCTGCGCGCCGATGACGGGCACGGAGCGGGTGAGGCTGGTGCGGCCCGGCTCGGTGTCCTTCAGCGCGAAGTCGACGACGTCCTCGGCCATGACGCGGTAGGTGGTGTACTTGCCGCCCGCGATCGCGGTGAGGCCCGGCTCGACCTCCATCACGGTGTGCTCACGGGAGACCTTCGTGGAACCCTTGCCCTCGCCCTTCTTCAGGGGCTGCAGCAGGGGGCGCAGGCCCGAGTAGACGCCGATGACGTCCTCGCGGGTGAGGTCATCGGCGAGGACGGCGTTGGCGTGCTCGAGGACGTAGTCGATGTCCGCAGAGGTGGCGCCCACGGCGCGGGGGTCCTGGGTCCAGGGGGTGTCGGTGGTGCCGATGACCCAGTACTCGTCCCACGGGATGATGAACAGGACCGACTTCTCGGTCTGGGTGATGATCCCGGTGTCGGGGACGGCGGGGATCCGCTCGCGGGACACGGTGATGTGGATGCCCTTGGAGGCGAGGACCTCGAGGCCGGCGTCGGCCCCGGCGAGCTCCTGCTGCTCCTGGGTCCACACGCCGCCGGCGAGGATCGTCTCGCGGGCGTGGACGTCGAACTCCTCGCCGGTCTCCTCGTCGCGGACGCGTGCGCCGATGACGCGGGTGCCCTCGTGGAGGTAGTCGACGACGGTGGTGTAGTTCGCGACCGCGGCATCGTGCTGCGCGGCGGAGCGCACCAGCATCATCACGAAGCGCGCATCGTCCATCTGCGCGTCGTAGTACTCCAGGGCGCCGACGGCCTTCTGCCCGTCCAGGCCCGGGAAGACCTCGAGCATCTTGCCGTGCATCAGGTGGCGATGGAAGGGGACGGCGCGCTTGCGGCCGATGGACTGCATCGCGTCGTAGAGCATCACGCCGGAGCCGATGAAGCCGCGGTCGATGACCTTCTTGAAGAAGGGGAAGACGAACTTCACGGGCTTGACCAGGTGCGGAGCCGTGTGCTCGAGGAGGAGGTCGCGCTCGCGCAGCGCCTCGGCGACGAGCTTGAAGTCGAGCATCTGCAGATAGCGCAGGCCGCCGTGCATGAGCTTCGAGGAGCGGGAGGAGGTGCCGGAGGCCCAGTCGTGCGTCTCCACGAGGCCGACGGACAGGCCGCGGGTCGCGGCATCGAAGGCGGCGCCGGCACCGTTCACGCCACCGCCGACGACGAGGACATCCAGCGGGGTCTCGGCGGTCGCTCCGCGCAGGCGGGCGAGGTGGGTCGCGCGCCCCTCGGGGGTGAGGGCGGATCGCTGAAGATCGGACACGGGCTGCTCCTTCGCATCGGCGCCTGCTGACCCCCACCGGCTCTGTGCCAGCTCCACCACGGGGTGAAGCTCAGCGGGGACCCGTCGCGCGCTTACGGCGGGGTTGGAGCCATCCTGGGACGGTCGTGCAGTACGTCGCAAGCTGAGTGCACGAACGTGCAACACTGGGGGTATGGCTCGCGAAACACGCCTCGACGCGCTCTACGTCGTTGCACGGATGTACTACGACCAGGGCCGCACGATGGAGGCGATCGCCGGGGAGCTGGACGTGTCCCGCTCGACCATCTCGCGCATGCTGCGGGACGCTCGCGCGGAGGGGCTCGTGGACATCACGCTGCGTCCACCGGAGGCGCACCGTGTGGGCGAGCTCGCCCGGCGCATCACCCACCAGTACGGCGTGCGCATCCACGTGGTGCCCGGACCGCCCGACGGCGACCAGCGCGACCGGCTCACCGCCGTGGTGGGCACCGCCGCGGAGCTGCTGGACGAGATGCTCGAACCGGGTGGCACCCTCGGCGTCGCCTGGGGCACCACCGTCGCGGCGCTGCTCGGGGCGGTGCGGCCGCGTCCCGTGCCCGGGCTGCGGATCGTGCAGCTGAACGGCGCGATCAACGTCGAGGGCACGGGCCTGACCTACATCTCCACGGTGCTCGCTCGCGCGGCCGAGCGCTGGGACGCGACGGTGCACCAGTTCCCGGTCCCGGCCTTCTTCGACTATCCCGCCACGCGCGAGGCGATGTGGCACGAGCGGTCCGTGCAGCGCGTCCTCGAGACGCAGGCGCAGGCCACGGTCGCGATGTTCAGCGTGGGCGCCTTCGACGCCGAGGTTCCCAGCCACGTCTACACCCACAACTACCTCACCGGCGCTGACCTGCGCTCCCTGCGGGCCGACGGCGCGGTGGGCGATGTGTGCACCGTCTTCCTCCGGGCCGACGGCACCTTCCGCGACATCGCCATGAACGCCCGCGGCTCCGGCACCGCCCCGGACCGGCTCGCCCGCATCCCGCGCCGCCTCCTCATCGCCTCCGGCTCCCGCAAGGCCCTCCCGCTCCGCGCCGCGCTGCGGGCCGGGGTCGCGACCGACGTGGTCATCGACGAGCACCTCGCCGCCGCCCTCCTCGCCCTCCGCTGACGCGTGCGGCGCTTACCCCACCGCGATCGTCAGGATCTGACCCGTTTCGGCGATGCAACTGGGTCAGAACCTGACAATCCCGGGCCGCTCAGGCTGGCACGGCGTACTCTCTCGCGATCGTCAGATTCTGAACAGTTCTGGAGGCCGATCTGGGTCAGAACCTGACAATCCCGGGTGGCTGTCGGCGGCTCAGCGGCCCGGGGACAGCGCGGGCGGCGGCTCAGGCGATCGCGCTCAGTCCTTTCCGTCCAGGCGCAGCGAGGGACGGTCGACGTAGAGCTGCCCTGCTGTCTCGCGGAGCTTCTGCTCGCTCGGCACGTCGAGGCCCCGTTCCTCCAGCGACCCGCGCAGCCGCAGGAGCACCCGCAGCGGCCGCCGGAGATCGCGTCCGGTCGACCGAGCCAGCGTCCACCCCTGGGCGGCGAGCTCATCGCGACGGGCCTCGTCCTGCTGCCACTGGTCCTTCGACGTGCGATGCCCGTCACCGTCGTACTCGAGACCGAACTTCACGTCCGGCCAGGCCAGGTCGATGTACCGGAGCTTCTTGGTCCTCGGATCGCGGACGGGATAGTTGGGCGTCGGCTCCGGATACCCGGCGGCGATGAGGACGAGTCGCATCACGGACTCACCCGGCGAGCGCACGTCCTCCCGTGCGAGCGCCAGCGCACTGCGGAATCGCTGCGTTCCCGCGGTGCCTCGTCCGTCCTCGAGGGACCGGCTCAGAGACTCGAGCGTCTCCCCGGAAACCGTGGCCTCGGGCCCGATCACCGCCTCGACAGCAGCGACGACGTCCCAAAGAGGCATCAGGGTCGCGAGCTCGCGGAGCGTTTCGGCGACGGTGGAGACCACGAGCGTGCCTCGTCGTGCCGTGGCGGCTGGCCGTTGCCTGTGCACGATGACGCCGCGGCCCACACGGGAGCTCGCCCGCTCGCCGACCCTGCAGTGCAGGATCGGCAGCGACGCGTCGACACCCAGCGTCAGGCCGGGCGGCACGGAGGGGAGGACGGGATCCTCGGCACCGAGCGGGAGTTCCCCAGATCGGAGCATTCCCACTCCATCTTCAAGCCGCCACGGCAGCGGAACGCCCCAGAGCAGAGCTGCCGTCGTATGGCTGAGGACGCTGCCCGGGCGCACCTTGTTCTGGAGAGTCCATGCCAGCGCGTTGAAAGATGCTGGATGTTCAGTGAGGGTCAGGTAGCCGGGGAACACGGTGGTGAAACGGCTGGACGCGAGGTCCCGAGAGTGCAGGCCGAGGCGGGTCCACTGCGAGCGGTGCAGCAGTGCACCTCTCAAGCGCGCGAGATCCGGAGGCATGGGCCGACAGTACGAAGCCCCAAGCGACGGGGTCCGCGAGCAGCCAGCTCATGTGGACGACCGCGCCCTGGGGAGGGCCAGCTGCTGGCCCCACGCGTCGCGTCCCGGGATCGTCAGGTTCCGACCCAGATTCGCGCCGCACATGGTTCAGATCCTGACGATCCGAGGGGGCGCGCAAGGGGCGGCGGGGCGCCGGGGTCAGCCTTCGGCGGTGGTGAGGTCGAGGCGCTCTGGGTGGGTGTAGAGGTTCATGCGGCCGTCGCCGTCGTCGTGCGCGCGGGTGAAGCCCGCGAGGGTCTGGCCGAGCTCGTCGGCGGTCTGGACGGCGAGGGAGCTCGCGGCGGAGACGCAGGCCAGCAGCGGAATCCCTGCCATGCACGACTTCTGGACGATCTCGAAGCTCGCGCGTGAGGACACGAGCAGGAAGCAGTCCCGCAGCGGGAGACGGTCCTCCATGAGCGCCCACCCGATGACCTTGTCGACCGCGTTGTGGCGGCCCACGTCCTCGCGGACCACGAGCAGGGTTCCGTCCAGACCCACGAGCGCGGCGGCATGCACCCCGCCGGTGCGGGCGAAGATCTCCTGCCGCGCGGTGAGGTCGCGGGCCGCGCGCAGGATCACGCGGGGGTCCACGGTCCAGGACTGCACGAGGATGTACCGGCTCTTCTGCCGTACCGCGTCGATGCTCTCCGCCCCGCACACCCCGCAGGCCGAAGTGGTCGTGAACTGACGCCTGACCTGCGGCAGCAGCTGCGGCCGGGTGGTCGTGAAGTCCATGACGTTGTAGGTGTTGCGGGGGAAGCCGGACTCGTCATCCACGACGGCGCCGTCGCAGTAGCGTGCCTCGGCGACATCCTCGCGGTGCTGGATGAGTCCCTCTGAGTGGAGGAAGCCGTGGATCAGCTCGACGTCATGGCCGGGTGTGCGCATCGTGAGCGAGAGCTGCTGCCCGTTCAGGCGGATGTCCAGCGGTTCCTCACCTGCGACGTGGTCGCCTTTCCGCCCGGCGTACAGGACCCCGTCCCGCACCCGGACGGTGCGGATCCGTCTGCTCTCAGTGACCCTGCCCATTGTTCGAGGATAGTCCGCTCACCTGCGGGCTCACGCTCAGTTCTCCGGCTCCGGCTCGGACTCCGCCGCACCGGCCGGAGGGCCGCGGCCCGGGCCGCCTCCGCCAACTCACCCGCCGGCTCTGTCTATTCGCCGGTCGGCTGCTCGGCCGCCCCGGGCTTGCCCTTCTCGGCGAGGTCCTTCGCGACCTGGAGCTCCTGCTCCCAGCCCTCGAGGTTCTCGAGGTAGTTGCGTCGGCGCACGTCCTCGTCGAGGCCCAGCCGTGCGAAGCCGCGCTCGCGCACGGTGAGGCGCACCTGGTTGCGGGAGGCGGCGCCGGCGGGGTCGATGATGAACTCGACGGTGTTGTTCGGGGCGTCGGAGATCTCGCCGAGGCCGCCGCCGAGCCAGCGGAACCGCACCCGGTTCGGCGGTTCGTTTGCCTCGATCGCGATCTGGAAGACGCCGTGGACGGGGTCCTCGACGCGGGTGACCGTGCCGTCGGTCGTGATCGTGTGCTCGCGGTACTCGCCGTCGTTGATGAACCAGCCGGGCTCGCGCACCACGGCGAACACGCGTTCGGCGCTCGCGTCGATGAGGACGCTGCGCTCGATCTCGTCAGGGACCGGGGCGTCGGCAGGGAGGGTGGTCTCGTCGGCCATGACTGTGCTCCTCAGGGTCGGGGAGGCGGCCTCGTTGCCGCCTGGTTCGAGGGTCGCAGACTTCGCCGCCCCGCGGGGAGGACCCTGCCGCGATCGTGATGATCCGCGGCGCCCGGCGCGGCCCGCTGGAGCCGCGGGCCGCAGCGCGCCCGGACCGTCGCGGTTCAGCCCTTCGTGACCGCGGCGGCCAAGAGGTTCAGCGACTGCTCCAGATCCTGCTCGGGGATCATCGGGAAGCGGATCTGCTCGAGCAGCTCGGGATCGGTGACGTCGGACCAGCTGTAGGTCAGCGACACCTCGGTCGCGTCCGAGCCCTGCGGGGTGAGTTCGTAGAGCCACTCCCACCCCTTCGGGCCCTCGGGGGCGCTGCCGTCCTCTCCCTCGGGAGCGGGCTTCCAGCCCACCATCTTGTTCTCGTCGTATGCGGTGACGAAGTTGTGGGTGCGATAGTCGCCGCCCATGTGGTCACCGTGCATGTTCATCACGAACTTCTCGCCCACAGCGGTGATCCGCTCGGTGTCGTCGGCGGCGCGGACGAAGCCGGAGCCGTCGAACTCGTGGTGGCGGGCGGGCAGGGTCAGCACCGCGAACACGTCCTTCGCGGGCACGTCGATCGTGCGGGTGACGGTCAGATGGGTCTGCTCTGTGCTCATCCCTCCACCCTGCCTCGTGAGCTGCGCGATGTCACGCCGCCACGACCGGGCGGTCGAACTGCCTGGTCACGGAAGGGGCGGCGGGCGCAGCGAGGGGCCGACGGACGAATCCGTCGGACGCTGCCGTGCGGTCCGGTGCTCCCACCCGCCACGCGCTCAGGCGTACTGCGCTGGGCGCACAGAGCGTGCGGCGGACTCCTCCTCCGGGCAGGCGGAGCCGAGCTCGGTCATGCCGTCCATGAGCCAGCGCACCACATAGTCCGCGAAGGAGGCGCGGGGCAGGATCCGCCAGGTCTCCTCGCCGCTGCGCACGATCACGACCGGGACGGTGCTCAGCAGCGTCGCCTCCGCCCGGCCCACGCCGAACACGCGCGGGTGCAGGTCGATGGCGACGCTCTTCTCGAGCACCTCGCGCGCACCAGGCCCCTCGAGGACGAGCACGGTGCGGTTCGCGGAGAGGTCCACGGCCTGGCCGGGCAGGCCCTCGAGCGCCGCCTGGTACGGCTGCTCGACGCCCGGCGCCTGGCGCTGGGAGACGTCCACGGCGAGGAACTCGTCGGGCGCGAGGCTCAGCACGTGCAGGGCATCCAGGTCACCGGTGACCTCGCCGTGGGCCCTGGGAAGGGACAGCCCGAGCACGGTCTCGAGCGCCTGGGCGCTCGGACTGGCCACCTCGGCGCGAAGCCCGAGCTGGATCGCGAACTCCTGCTCACGCAGGGTCACGCCGCGCGGGCCGGTGACCGCGGCGCCGGCCATGAGGTCCGCGAGGTGGCTGGCCGGGGTCGCACGCAGCGGCTCCAGGGCGTCCCGGGAGGGGAGAGAGGATTCAGCCGTCACGGCGAGCTCCTTCTGGGTCGACGAGCACGGGAGAGGTGATGGTCAGGTCGATGATCCGGTCGCCCTGCGGGGAGCGGACCGTCTCGCCGAGGCGACTCAGGCCCCGTCGATCAGGGCGAGCGCGAAGGGCTGGCCGAGCTCGGCGGAGAGATAGGAGGAGGAGACCCAGCCGATCATCGGCACGGGCCCGTCCTCGGGGGTGATCGGGGTGTCCGCCGCGACGATCTGCGCGCCCTCCTCGAGACGCGTCGTCCCGTCGGCGCTGAGCAGTCCCACCAGCTGGCGGCGATTCTCCCGCACCGAGTCCGGTCGATCCAGGGACCGTTTGCCGAGGAAGTCCTTCTTTGTCGGGCCGACGAGTCGCAGCTGCAGGCCGGGAACCCCGTGGAGGCGGCGCGCGACCTCCCCACCGATCTTCCCGGTCGCGCCGGTGATCACCACGAGAGTCACAGCAGATCCTTCTCGGTGAGCCACTGGGTGGCGATGTCCGCGCTGGAGGCCTGGTCGACCACGCTCTGGCGGTTCAGCTCGACGAGGTCATCGGCGCTGAGCTGACTGATGACCTCCTCGATCGCCGCGGCGGCGGTGTCGTCGATCTTCGCGGAGACGACGGGCACCACGTTCTGCGGCAGGATCATCGAGTCCGGGTCCTCGAGCACCACCAGGTCGTTCTCGGCGATGGTGGGATCGGCGGTGTAGATATCGGCGAGCTGCACGTCCCCGTCCAGGAGCGCCTGCACGGTGAGCGGGCCGCCGGAGTCCTCCACCGGCACCACCGAGATGTCGACGCCGTACACGGCCTTCGCGCCCTCGGGACCGTAGGGGCGCTTCTCGAACTCGCTGTTCGCGGCGATCTTCAGGTCCTCGTCCACGCCCGCGAGGTCACCGATCGCGGTGAGGGAGTTCTCCGCCGCGAAGGACGAGGTGGTGGTGTAGGAATCCTGGTCAGAGGCCTCCGCGAAGGCGAGCACGCGCAGTCCCTCGGGCAGCGCCTCAGCGAGGGAGTCGCTGATCTCCTCGGGGCTCGCGGAGCCGGCGTCGGGCTCGTAGTGCTGCAGCAGGTTCCCGAGGTACTCGGGCAGGAGGTCCAGCGCCCCGGACTCGAGCTCGGGCATGTACACCTCGCGCTGGCCGATCTGGAACTGCCGGTCCACGGTGAACCCGGCCTTCTCCAGCACCTGCGCGAACAGCTCGGCGATGATCTCGTTGGAGTAGTAGGCCTGGGAGCCGACGGCGATCGTACCGCCCGATGCGCCGCCCCCGCCGTCGGAGCCGCCTCCGCCGGCGCCGCTGTCCCCGTCGGCGAAGGGGTCGGAGCTGCCGCAGGCGGCGGCGCCGAGGACGAGGCCGCTCGCGCCGAGCGCTCCGAGCAGGTGGCGGCGGGTGCTGTGCACGGTCATGGGGTTCTCCCGGGTGAGAGGGCGGTGGAGAGGTCGGGGTGCGGGGCGGCGGGCGGACTCGTCGCGGCCGACGGGCGGGCTGCGCCCGCGGCGCCGTCGGGCGGGAGCGCGGGCTCCGCGGGCGGGCTCATGGCACGGCCGTTCCGCGCGGGGCGGTGACGCGCTGGAGGAGCAGCAGGGCAAGGTCGAGCACGAGGGCGAGCGCGATGACCAGCAGGGAGCCGGCGATCATCTCGGGATAGTCCTGGGAGCCGAGGCCCTGGAAGATGTATCGGCCGAGCCCGCCAGCGCCCACATAGGCGGCGAGCATGGCGGTGGCGACGACCTGCACGGTCGCGCCGCGCACTCCGCCCACCAGCAGCGGCATCCCGAGCGGGATCGCGACCCGGGTGAGGATCTGCATCTCGGTCATGCCCTGGGCGCGGGCGGCGTCCACGGTCGCGGGATCGGCGGATTCGACGGCGGAGTAGGCACCGGCGAGCAGGGAGGGGATCGCGAGGATCACGAAGGAGAGCAGCGGCGCGGTGAGTCCGATGCCCACGAGCAGGGCGAACAGGGTCACGAGGCCCAGCGTGGGCAGGGCCCGGGCGACGCCCGCGGCGCCGACGGCGAGGCCCTTGAAGCGGCCGGTGTGGCCCACGTACAGCCCGATCGGCACGGCGATCAGGGCGGCGACGAGGACGCCGAGCGCGGTGTAGCCGAGGTGCTCGACGGTGCGGGCGGGAATCCCGGCCGGGCCGGACCAGCGCATCGGGTCGGCGAGCCAGGCGAGGGCGCCGGTGAAGGGGTTCTCGTTCACGGCCGCTCCTCCCTTCGCCGGTGATGCCAGGGCATGAGGGCGCGGCCCAGCAGGACCAGCAGTGCGTCGGTGAGCAGGGCGAGGGCGGCGGTCGCGACGATGCCGGCGCCGATCTCGGCGACGATGCCGCGCCGCACCCCGTCCACGAACAGCATTCCGAGGCTCGGCACGCCGAGCACTCCGCCGACGGTGACCAGCGAGATCGTGCTCACCGCGACCACGCGCACGCCGCCCAGCAGCACCGGTCCCGCGAGCGGCAGCTCGACCTCCCAGAAGCGGGCGGCAGGCGCGAAGCCCTGCGCGGTTGCGGAGCCGAGCACGTCGCGGGAGACGGAGCGGAAGCCGTCGGAGGCGGTGGGGACCATGAGCGCGAGGGCGTAGAGGGTCAGCGCGATGATGATGTTCAGCGGGCTCCGCACGCCGGTGCCGATCAGGCCCGGCAGCAGTACGAACAGCGGCAGAGACGGGATCGCGTACATCAGCCCGGAGGTGGTTGTCACGCCGGTGCGCAGCCAGCCGCGGGAGTTCGCGAGCTTCGCCAGCGGCAGGGAGAGCACGAAGGCGAGCGCGATCGGCGGCAGCGCCTGGAGCAGGTGCGCGCCGGTGTATCCCGCGATCACGTCGAGGTTGTCGAGGACCCAGCTCACCGGGGCGGCTCCTGCCCGGCTGTGCTGGCGCTGGTCCCGTCGGCGCGGTCCTCGTCGGCCCCGCCGCGCGCGGGGGCCGCCGAGAGGACCCCGGCGGCGCGCCCGTCGGCGTCGACGATCACGTCACGGCCCTCGATCCGCTCGATGTGGAGGGTGCGGGCGCCTCGGTCGGCGCCCACGAAGCTCGCGACGAAGTCGTCGGCCGGGGCGGCGAGGATCTCCTGCGGGGTGCCGACCTGCGCGATCCGCCCGCCGGGTCGGAGGATCACGACGCGGTCGCCGATGCGGAAGGCCTCGTCGATGTCGTGGGTGACGAACACGATCGTCTTGCGCAGCTCGCGCTGGAGGCGCTGCAGCTCGCCCTGCAGCTCATCGCGCACGATCGGGTCCACTGCGCCGAAGGGCTCGTCCATGAGCAGGATGTTCGGATCCGCGGCGAGGCCGCGGGCGACGCCGACGCGCTGCTGCTGCCCGCCGGAGAGCTGGGCGGGATAGCGCGTGGCCAGCGCAGGGTCCAGGCCCACGATGTGCATGAGCTCGCGGGCCCGTTCGCGCGCGGCGGTCTTCGAGGTGCCGCGCAGGACGGGGACTGTGGTGATGTTGTCGAGCACGGTGCGGTGGGGCAGCAGGCCCGAGGCCTGCATGACGTAGCCGATGGAGCGGCGCAGCGCGACGGGATTCATCCCCGCGACGTCCTCGCCGTCGATCGTGACCCGCCCGGAGGTGGGGTCGACCATCCGGTTGATCATGCGCATGAGGGTGGTCTTTCCGGAGCCGGAGGTGCCCACGAGCGCGACCGCCTCGTGGGAGGCGATCTCGAGGGTGAAGTCCTCGACGGCGAGCGTTCCGCCCGGGTATTCCTTGCGGACGTTCTCGAAACCGATCACGGGGCCTCCCGACGGGGCGCTCGACGTCGTCCCACCCTAGCGCGGGCGACGGTGGACGGCGGGAGACGCCCCGTCCTCGTGCGGAGCGTCCTCCTCCGGGCCCTCAGCCCGCGACGGGCAGCGGCGGGTGCTCGTCGACGTGCAGGGTGCCGCGGTGCACGGTGAGCGCCGCGCCCTGGGCGAGGGTCGCGAAGCCGGGCTGCGGATAGCCGGTGGAGGAGACGAGCATCCGGTCCGGCTCGGCCCGCCAGCGCAGGTCGTACACCTCCGCGGGCTGATCGGTGGGGGCCTGGGCGGGGTCGTGCTGCGCGAAGGCGATGAGCCGGCCCGGGGTCGTGAGCAGGCAGTTCAGCGACTCCGGCGGACGGCCGAAGAGCTCGTTCGTCAGCGCCGTGAGCTCGGCCGCGGCGTGCTGGACGGCGAGCGCCCAGTCCACCCGCTCCTCCCGCGGAGGCAGCTCGGCCGCCCACGCGGTGATCAGGGAGAGGAACAGCTCGGAGTCCGTGGTGCCGACGGGGGTGCGTCCGCCACGGGCGAGGATCCGCTCGCGCAGCTGCTCGGAGAGGCCGAACTGGCCGTTGTGGCTGAAGGTCACCGGCCCCTCGACGAAGGGGTGGGTGTTCTCCGGCGTGAGAGCGAGGCCCACGCTCGCGCGGCGCAGATGCACCACGATCACCTCGCCGCACGCCTCCGCGACCGCATCGCCGTACGCGTTCGAGGCGAGCGCCGTGTCGGTGCCGCGGCGCAGCAGCGGCGACAGCGGCGCGGGGTCATCCCCGCCGTCGGCCCCCGAGCCCGAGGGGTAGGAGGCGACGCCCCAGCCGTCCTTGTGCCGCTCGGACAGCGCCGTGAACAACGGCAGCTCGTCCGGGACGACCTCGGGCAGCGGCCGCTCCCCGCGGGAGACGACACCGAGCAGACGGCACACGACAGTCCCCTTTCTCAGGACGCGGCGGCGCGGGCCTTCATCCGCGCATCCAGCGCGAGCGCCACGCGGGTGAGCAGGAAGTTGATGACGATGTAGATCAGCGAGACCACGAGATAGGTCTGCACCAGGTAGCGCGTGATGGACACGAGCGTCTTGCCCTGGAACTGCAGCTCGTTGTAGCTGACCACGTAACCGAGGGTCGAGTCCTTCAGCAGAGTGACGAGGGCGAGGATGAGGCTGGGCAGCACGAGCCGCACCGCCTGCGGCAGCACCACGGAGAGCATCGCATCGCGTCTCGAGAGCCCGATCGCGGCGGCGGCCTCGTGCTGGCCACGATCCACCGCGTTGATCCCGGCGCGGAACACC